>JAOTTZ010000082.1 GCA_029864165.1 Burkholderiaceae bacterium | reverse complement strand
CTTGCCGCCGTTAACCTCAAACGGGACGATTTTCACGGAGAGTGGAACTACCGCATAAGGCCTAGAATCGGTGCTCGAAAGTTGGCGTAAATGTTCAAGTTATTTTTGCTAGCAGCCTAAATCCCCGTCACGGCATCCCAGGCCTGCGCGAAGTCAGGTGGCAGCGGCGCTTCGAAAGACAGCGCCTGCCCGCCCAGCGGGTGGGTGAAGCTCAGCCGCGTCGCGTGCAGAGCTTGCCGGTGCATGCCCAGCGCCGGCCTGCCACCGTAGAGCAGGTCGCCGAGCAACGGGTGCCCGCGCGATGAGAGGTGCACCCGGATCTGGTGCGTGCGGCCGGTGTGCAGCGTGCAGCTCAGGGCGCTCACGCTTTCTTGGCGGCCAGCGATTTCAACTTGCGCAAGCGCCAAAAGCTCGACATCGGTGCGAGCCGGCTTGCCCGAGCCCAGCACCGCCATGCGCATGCGCGAGCGCGGGTCCCGTGCCAGCGGCGAGTCTATGCTTGCCCGCCCGGGTGAAAAGCGGCCATGAGCGATCGCGAGGTACTGTCTATGCACTTCGCGCGCGGCCATGGCACGCTGCAAAGCCGTGACTGCCTGCAAAGTCTTGCCCACGACCATCGCCCCCGAGGTGTCTTTGTCCAGCCGATGGACGATGCCTGCGCGCGGCAGCGCCGCTGCACCCGCGTGCCACGCCAGCAAGCCGTTGAGCAGCGTGCCCTGCCAATTGCCGGCAGCGGGGTGCACCACCCAGCCAGCGGGTTTGTTGATGACGATCAATTGTTCGTCTTCAAACAGTACGGGCAGCGCCATCGCCTCGGGCCTGAACGCTTGGCTCTCGGCGGTGGGCACAAGTTCGACCGCGAGTCGCTGACCCTCCAGCACCTTGCGCGAATTGCTGTCGGCCACGCGGCCGTCGATTCGCACGTGGCCGCTTTCGACCAGCGATTGCAAATGGCTGCGAGAAAACTCCGGCGCCATGGCCACCAACGCCTTGTCCAGGCGCGCGCCATCGAGCGGTTGAGCGACCTGAGCTTCGCGGCATTCGGCAGGCTCGTTCCAAGGCGCGTCGGAATTTTCCTCAAGCGTGCTTTCGTCGGGTTCGCTTTGCGCTGGCGGTATGCGGTCGTTGAGTGGCACATCCATATAATTAACGCCTCTCTTTCATCAGGGGCCCTGCTGCGCAAGCAGCTTCGTGAAGGTGCATGAATTTGACGCAATTGCCACGTTGTACGCTGCTATCGTCATTGGCGCTGCTGGTGTTGGTCGCGCTCGTCGCCGGCTGCGGCTCGACCGCGAACGACGACGCTGCTGCCATGAGCACAGAGAAATTGTATGCAGAGGCCAAGGAGGAAGCAGCCAGCGGCAACTACGAAAAGGCGGCCCAGCTCTACGAGCGGCTTGAAGGCCGGGCAGCCGGCACTTTGATCGCGCAGCAGGCTCAGCTTGAACGCGCTTGGGTGCTCTACAAGAGCGGCGACAGGGTCGGCGCCCAAGTCGTCGTTGAGCGCTTCATCAAGCTCAACCCCAGCAGTACCGGGCTCGACTACGCGCTTTATTTGCAGGGGCTGCTGAACTTCAACGACAACCTTGGCTTTCTGGGTAACCTGGCACGGCAGGAGCTGTCTGAGCGCGACCAGCAGGCGTCGCGCGACTCGTACCAGTCGTTTCGCCAACTCATCGAGCGGTTTCCGCGGTCGAAGTACGCGGCCGATGCCAAACAGCGCATGAATTTTATTTTCAACTCGCTGGCCGCCTACGAGTTGCATGTGGCACGTTACTACTTGCGTCGCGGCGCCTATGTGGCTGCAGCCGCCCGGGCGCAGCAGGCGGTGCAAGAATTTCAGGGTTCACCGTCGGCCGAAGAAGCGCTCTACATCATGGTGCAGAGCTACGACAAGCTAGGCCTTGACGAACTGCGTGACGATGCCCGCCGTGTGCTGAACAAGAACTTTCCAGACAGCGAGTATCTGGCCGGCGGCGGGTGGGCCCCGAAAGGGCGCGCTTGGTGGCAGTTCTGGTAGTTGGTCGATGTCGTGAAGCCTACTTGCGAAGGCTGGCGAGCCAGGCCAGCGCGTCATCTTCCGAAGCCACCTGCGTCATGGGCGGCAATGCCGCTCGCAATCGCTTGCCGTAGCTCATGCTCGTCAAGCGCGGGTCGCACACCACCAGCATGCCGCGATCGGTTTCGCTGCGGATCAGGCGTCCGGCGCCTTGCTTGAGCGCTACCGCCGCTTCGGCGACAAAGTAATCGGCAAAAGCGTTGCGGCCCTCGGCCTCCAGCCGCTTGACGCGTGCTTCTACCAGCGGGTCGTTGGGCGGCGGAAACGGCAACTTGTCGATCAACACACATTGCAACGCTGCGCCCGGCACGTCTACACCCTCCCAAAAACTGTGTGAGCCCACCAGCACGGCCGCCGGCTCGTCCAGGAACTGTTGCAACAGTTGGCGTTTGGGGGCACTGCCCTGCACCAACACGGTGATCGCATCGCCCTGCGCTGCAAAGCTTTCGCGCAGCCCAGTTCCTATGGTCTTCAAAGCCCGCAGCGTGGTCGTGAGCACGAAGGTTCGCCCCAGCAAGATGCGCGCACAGCGAGCGGCCAGGTTTGCCACAGCAGTCGGGTGACCCGGTTCGCTGGGTTTGGGAAAGTCCGCCGGCACGTAAAGCCGGGCCTGCGCTGCGTAGTCGAAAGGGCTGCCCAAGCGCAGCGTGGCGGTATCGTCCAGCCCCGCTGGCTCGGTGAACCATGACAGGCGTTCGTTATCGCCCAGCGTGGCCGAGGTGAACACCCAGGCCTTGGGCGCGACGCCCATCTGCGCGCGCATGACCTCGCGTATGTCCAGCGGTGACTCCAACAGTCGCACCTGGTGCGCGCCGACGTCGATCCAGCGCACGTGGTCTTTCGCACCTGCCCGCGCGAACAGCTCGGCCTTGGTGGCCAGCTCTGCTGCACGACCGGCCAGCTTGGGAAAGTCCGGCGCACTCTCGCCCACCGCCTCCAATGCCCGTTGAGCGTCGCTACAGGCAGCATGAACAGCGTTGAGCGCAGCGACAAAATCGTTAAGCTCGGAGCGCTCCTCCCAGCGCAGTCGCAACGTCGCGCGCAAAGCGCGTGGCGTTGCATCGCTACTGGTGTCACCTGCGTTTGCGGATGCGATATGCAGGTCACTGGCCGCTTGCCGGCAGGCTGAAGCCAGCGCTTGCCAAGGTTGCAGACCACGCGCGTGCTGCAAGCCGGCAGCCAGCATGTCGCGGGCGAAGTCGCTGCCTTGCGCGCTGCCGAGCATCGTGCCCAGAAACTGCACGCCGACCTCGGGCAACTGGTGCGCCTCGTCGAACACCACCAAGTCCACGCTCGGCAGCAACTCGGCCACGCCGGTATCGCGCAGGGCCATGTCGGCAAAAAACAGATGGTGATTGACCACCACCAGATCGGCCAGCATGGCTTGGCGCCGCGCCTTCATCACGTGACAGCCGCGGAACTCGGGGCACTCGGAGCCCAGACAGTTCTCACGCGACGAGGTGACGAGCGGTATGACACTAGAGCGCTCGTCCAGACCTTCGATCTCGGCGATGTCGCCGGTGTGGGTGATACGCGCCCATCGCTCAACGCGCGCCAGTGTGCGCACGGCGCGCTGGTCTAACGGTGCGTCGTGCCGGGCAAAGTTCAACCGGTGAGTGCACAGGTAGCTGCCGCGACCCTTGAGGAGCGCAACCGTGACCGGCGCCTGCAAGGCCTCGCGCAGCCGTGGCAGGTCGCGCAAAAAGAGCTGTTCTTGCAGGTTCTTGGTGGCGGTGCTGATGAGCGTGCGTGCGCCGGACAGCAGGGTGGGTACCAGGTAGGCGTAGGTCTTGCCGACGCCGGTGCCGGCCTCCACCACCAGCGCTTCTCGCAAGCTGATGGCTTGCGCCACGCCAAGCGCCATACGCCGCTGCACGTCGCGTTCGACATAGCGTTCATCGACGCGCGAAAGCGCACCGCTGGACGCGAACGCCGCGTCAACGGCAAGCTCAAGCGGGCGCATCAAGGCTGCGTCGGCAAAGCCTGTTTCACGCCAACTCCGGTGGGTCGAGCTGCGCTTCGAGCCGAGCGATCTGGTCGTGCAACTGTTGGCGCTGACCCTTCAGGCGGCGCAGCGTGAGATCTTCGCCAGGGTGGTCTGTTTTGGCTCGTTGGATCAAATCGTCGAGATCGGCGCTCGCCATGCGCAGCTCGATCAACCGCCGCTGTGGAGAATGCAAGTTGTCTTCCATACAATGTGAGCGGCTTTGCCGGCCTAGTGCTGCGGCCCGAGAATATCGAGGCCTGATGAAAGTGATGGGTTCGGCCGCATGGCTAGGCGCAAACCACAGCGATACCAGGACGTATCGCGAGGATTTGCAACGACGCCATGGGGTCGAAGGCGCGCTTTCATGGTTCGATATTTTCGAGTCCCAGCACTAGGCCAACGGTCGTTGCAGATGCTTGTCAATACTTTGGCGCGCAACGGTGGTGGCACGCAATAAAGCGATTATGCTATTCGACCATGAAACAAGTCGCCGTGAAACTGGCCGGGTACCGACTTTCGGCCTCAACAGGGATGCACCGAGGGGACCGTGCCTACCAGCAAGATCAGGTGTGTATCCTGCAACACGAACGCGTTCCGGGCTGCATCTTCATGGTGCTGGCCGACGGGATGGGGGGTAAGAGCGGTGGCCGCAAGGCGTCCGATCAAGTCATTTTGACTGCTCAGCAGCTGTTTGAGCGCTTCTCGCCGAGCAAGGACGACCCCACCGAGTTGCTCAAACAACTGGTGATGGAGGCGCACCTGATGATCAAACTCACGGCGATCACCTCTGAAGAAGAACCACACAGCACGGTGGTCGCGTGCTTGGTTCGACCGTCGCGCGAGTGTGACGCTATCCACGCTGGCGATTCGCGCGTGTATCACTTTCGCGGCCAGGACCTGGTCAGTCGCAGCGTCGACCACTCGTACGTGGAGCGATTGATCGCGGAGGGACAGATCACCGAGGACGAGGCCGAAAGCCACCCGAATTCGAACTTGTTGACGGGTTGCTTGGGTGCGACACCGGACCCGCCATTGACACTGAGTCATATGCCGACGCTAGAAATCGGCGACAGCGTCTTGATTTGCAGCGACGGCCTGTGGCACTACTTCACGCCCAAAGAGTTGGGTGCCGTCATCGCTGCGCTGGCGCCGCGTGCGGCCAGTGAGATGCTGATCAACAAAGCGCGCCAGCGCGCGCGTGGCGGTGGCGACAACGTATCACTGGCCTTGTTGCGCGTCGAGGCGCTGAGTTAGGGCCCTGTGCCAGTTCTTGCCACCGTCAAGGATTGGGCCCGCGATATCAAACGCGATGTTGTCGCCGTCTACTTTGCGGCCCGCGACCCGAAAACGCCACTGCTGGTTCGCGTGTTAGCGGTCACCGTAGCAGCGTATGCGCTCAGTCCCATTGATCTCATTCCTGACTTTATTCCCGTTCTGGGCTATTTTGACGACGTTCTCATTGTTCCGGTCGGTGTCATGCTGGTCATTCGGCTGCTGCCACCTCACGTCCTTGAGTCGTCGCGCGCTAAGGCGTCTACATTGCTTGAACGCCCGCGTAGCTGGTTAGCCGCTATCTTTATCCTGAGTTTTTGGCTGCTGTGCGCGGTGGCGCTAGCGTATTGGCTTGTACGCGAGTGACTCAACCGCGCAGCGCAACCTGCGGGCGCAACAATGATGGTCATTTCACGTGAGTGAGGTGTCAACGCCGCGCCGGGACAGCGTCAAAAACTCGGCCGATTGCATCTCGCTCAAGCGCGAGACGATGCGGGGGAACTCATGCGCCAACGGCCCCTCGACATAGAGCTTCTCGGGCGGCACGGCGGCCGAGACGATGAGCTTGACCCGGCGGTCGTAGAGCACGTCGACCAGCCAGGCGAATCGCCTCGCCTGCGAAGCCAGCTGCGGCGGCATCTCCGGCACGTCGGACAGCAAGATGGTGTGAAACAGTGTTGCCAGCTCCAAGTAATCGTTTTGAGATCGCGGTTCGCCGCACAGTGTCTTGAAGTCGAACCACGCTACACCGCCCGCACGGCGCCGGGCGCTCAACTTGCGGTGCTCTATTTGCAGTAGCGGGTTGCTCTCGTGGGCTTCGGCCAAGCGCGTGAATGCTTCGCCCATGGCGGTATCGGCTGCGTCTCCCAGCGGCGTGTGATAAAGCTGTATCCGCTGCAAGGTGCGCAGCCGGTAGTCCACGCCGCGGTCTACGCCGATGACTTCGAGCTTGTCTTTGAGCAGCGCAATCGCCGGCAGAATGCGATCGCGGTGCAGGCCGTTTGGGTACAGCGCGTCGGGGTGAAAGTTCGATGTCGTGACCAGACTCACGCGGTTGGCAAACATCGCGTCGAGCAACCGGTGCAAGATCATTGCGTCGGTCACGTCGGTCACGTGGAACTCATCGAGACATATGAGGCGAAAGCGTCGCGCAATGCGCCGGCCCAGTTCGTCGAGCGGGTTGACCAACCCACTCAACGCTTGCAGTTCGCGGTGCACTTCGCGCATGAACTCGTGGAAGTGCAACCGCGTCTTGCGGGTGAGCGGCACCGCCGTGAAAAAACAATCCATCAAAAAACTCTTGCCGCGTCCTACGCCGCCGTGCATATACACGCCACGCGGAATCGGCGGGTGGCGCAGCAGCTTGGTCAGCGTATTGCTGCGGCGCGCCTTGTAGTCCGACCATTCGGTTTCGCAGCGCTCTAGCGACACAAGCGCAAGCAATTGTGCCGGGTCGGTCTCGTAACCGCGTTCGGCCAGCGTCTGCAAATAGAGTTGGCGCACGGACATAAGGCTTGGGCCCTTGCGTATGGCCCACGAAGTCGGTCTATGCCTGGGCGTTGATACTCAGAAATTCAACGCCCGCTTGTCCACCGCGAGCGCGGCTTCTTTGGTGGCCTCGCTCAAGGAAGGATGTGCGTGGCAAATGCGTGCGATGTCTTCGCTGCTGGCGCTGAACGCCATTGCCATCACCGCCTCGGCGATCAATTCGCTGGCCATCGGCCCGATGATGTGCACGCCTAGCACCTCATCGGTCTTTGCGTCGGCCAGCAGCTTGACAAAGCCGGTCGTGTCGCCCAGCGCGCGAGCCCGGCCGTTGGCCAGGAAGGGGAACTGGCCCGCCCGGTAGGCGCGGCCGGCAGCCTTGAGCTGTTGCTCGGTCTGGCCGACCCACGCGATCTCGGGCGAGGTATAGATCACCCATGGGATGGTGTTCAGGTTCACATGCCCGTGCTGCCCTGCTATGCGTTCGGCCACGGCGACCCCTTCTTCCTCCGCCTTGTGCGCGAGCATGGGACCGCGTACGACGTCGCCGATGGCCCAA
>JAOTTZ010000081.1 GCA_029864165.1 Burkholderiaceae bacterium | reverse complement strand
GACCCCTACCGAGACTATTCCCAGCCTTGGTTCGGCACCCACAAAGTACTGCGCGGTGCGTCGCCAGCCACGCGCGCGCGCATGCGCCATTTGCGCTACCGCAATTTTTATCTTCCCGAGCGCAACGACGTATTCAGCGGGTTTCGCAGTTGTACGCTTTAGGCCCTAGCTCGTATTGGGCGGTAGTTTCGTGCGCCCGAAAGACACTAACAGCGCCAAGTCATAAGCGATTTTCAAAACCCCGCACGCGATCAGCGGTGTGCTGAGCATGCCTGCGGCGAACAAGGCGCCGGCAAGTGTCGGGCTGGCGGCAGAGGCAAGACTGCGCGGCACGGCGGTAAAGCTTGCCGCCGCTGCTCGTTCGGCGGGAGTGACCACGGCCATGACGAATGCAGTGCGCGTGGGCACGTCCATTTGCGACAGCGCACTGCGCCCCAGCAGCAACGCCAAGACGACGTGAAGGTTCGGCGCGAGCGCTGCGAGGATGAGACATAAATTGGCGGGAATATGGGTGAACACCATCGTGTTCAGAAGCCCGATTCGTCTGGCGACCGCGGGTGCTGCGAGCTGCGAACCCGCCGTCAACAAGCCGGCCCAGAAGAAAAACGCCCCCGCTTGCGCAACCGACAAGCCGAAACGCTCGAGCAGCCACAACGACAGCAATGAATTCACGACCAGCCCGCCCGCGAACGCATCGACGCTGAAAAGCGCTGCGAGCTTGAAAACGATGCGCCGCGAGGGCCCTAAGGGCGCCGGTGGCGGCGCCACGCTGGTAGGCGATGCTGGCTGCATAGCGTACAGCAGCCAAGTCGCGGCGCCTATCAACCCGTACAAAACGAACATCGCTCGCAGTCCGTCCAGTAGCGGCAGGTTTAACAGCGTTGTCAGCCACAGCGGCAGCCCTGCGGTCAGCGCGCCGACGGCGGCGCTGAGCGAGCCGATCAAGGTATAGCGGGCGAACAAGGTAGTGCGCGCGTTGCCGCTTGCGGCGTGGGCCAGACGTGAGTGCTCCAGCGGCACAAAAACGCTCACGTCGCCCGAGCTTGGGTTGAGCGTGCCAAAGAATGCCACCATCAGCAGCGGCCAAAATGTCGAACAGCCGGCAAAGCCTGCGCCCGTGGCGGCCATCAGCAGCGCCGCGCCGTGCAGAATTTTTTGCTGTGGCCAGCGGTGGCCTAGCATGCCCACTGCCAGCGTCGCTAGCGCTGAACCGGCGAGCGTTGCCGTGCTGAGCAGCCCGACGTGAAAGTGGCCCAGGCCGAGCGCAAGCAGATAGGCGGGCAATAGCACGGCGACATAGCCGTCGGCAAATGCGCGCAGCGCGCGGGCGACGAGAATGGGAAGAACGCCAGTATCGGCGCCGGCTGGCAGCAGCAGCCGAGTTATTGCGGCCATGGCCGCGCAGCCGCCATCACGGCGCCAACGCTTTTTCGAGCGCCGCCAACAACTCGCCCAGCTTCGGGGGGCTGGCCTCTACCTCCCAACGCACGCCAAACTCGCGCAGGGCT
The DNA here is from genome assembly GCA_029864165.1 of Burkholderiaceae bacterium. Taxonomy (GTDB): domain Bacteria; phylum Pseudomonadota; class Gammaproteobacteria; order Burkholderiales; family Burkholderiaceae_C; genus CAIKUF01. Next base: position 5,886 of record JAOTTZ010000081.1, on the reverse strand, counting down.
GCCGAGCACACTGGGCCGATTGAGGCGACCAGGGTTCGATTCAGCGAAGCCTTGAGCGCTTCGGCGTGCCCCTGCTGTTCGGCGACGGTAAACAAATTGCGCACTTGCTCAGCGTTCGTGAACGCAACCGCATCGATTCTATTCTGGCCCAACGCGTCGATCAGCGCCGACAGCGGGCGCGTGTCTTGCGGCAGCGACCAGCGGTACATGGGAATCTCGATCACTTGCGCGCCGCGCGCTTGCAGCGCCTGGTCGAGCTCGACGTTGGGCGCGCCGTGGCGCTGCACCAGGACGCGCGCTTCCGCAACTGGTAGCGGTTGCATGGCGTCGAGAACTTCGTGAGTCGTGAACGGTGCCTTGGCGCTCAGGTCGATCCTAATCTTTCGAGCACGCAGCGCCGCTGTAGGTTTTGGCCCGCGTACGACGACGGTAGCGGTCGCCAGCAGCGCAAGCAGCCGGTCGGTGAGCGCTAGCGTGTCGGTTGCATCGAACAATGCGCGGGTGCCGACACCAGTTTGAAATACCGCGAACTGGGCGGATTGCGACTCCAGTTCAGGCACCAAGGTGGCGATTCTCGCCAAGTCTAGGTCGGGCACCTCGGCGAGCGCAGGTGCGTGAAACGGTCGCCCGCCACGTTTGCTGATCAACGCGCAAAACTGCTCACCGAGTCTGCTCTCGAGTATCGCGACGGTCTTATCACGCACGGTGGCTCCTCCGGACAACCGGCTCAGTCTACGACGAAAGGTCTAACGCGGCTTGCGCTCACTCCGGTGCAATCGACGGTTTCGTTCCGAAGGTGCGTCGCAGCCGGCCAATGACTTCATCGGCTACGCGTAGTTGCTGCACCGCCTGCGGCGTTTTCGGCACGTGCTTGCGCAACTCCGACGCGGATGTGAACGGTGCCGTGAGGAAAGCATACCGGCGTTGAAGCAGTGGCTCGTTCGCAACTTCGAGAAAGAGAAGCTGGATGTACAGATGGGCCAGGTCTTTCGTGTGGTGTGTGCCGATGCTGGTGCCGCCGACGTGATAGACGCCGTCCGTTGTGGCCAGATCGAGCTGCGCTACGCTCAGGCCTTCGGCATACGCCAGAGCGAGCAACACGTGCAGCGTGTCGTAGAAGTCGTGGTAACTCTTTATGGTTGCGCCGTCGCGCAGCCCCAGGGTGTCAAGCCGGGCCCGCGCAGGTTCGGGAACGTCGCGATAGCTCTGCGCGCCGACGCTATATCGTTCCATCAGGCGCTTGAAAACATCGACCCGGAAGTACAGGAAGTGGGTGAGTGGGTAGACCCATTGGCCATCCACGCTGGCATCGCTTAGCAGGCACAGCAGAAACTCCTCGTCGGCGAACTCAAGCTGTGCCAACACGGTCTTATCGAACAAGTAAAGATCGTGGTCGAAGAGGCCAAAGTTGCGGTCGTTGTTTTGCAGCAGCATATTGATCATCGACCCATGGCCCACGCTGGAGTTCGGCAACGTCGCAACCCGGAATTGCGGCAATTTCGGCCAACGCGCTCGAAGCAACTCCGCCTCCCAGCGGCGAACGCCGTTGAGCAGCAGGATCAAACGCATGTCGTGGGCGACAAGGCGCAGACAGGGTAGAAGGAAATGCAGCGTCTGCGGCATCACAATCACATAAAAATGGCCGCCAAGTTGGTCGGCCATACTCGCCTGGAAGCGCCTGAAGCGCGCTGGAGTCACCCAGCGCTGGAGCAATCCGTCGTTGATGACATAAGTCAGCTTGCGGTAGGCCCGCACCGCGACGGCCTGCGGTAACCACCACAGAACGGCCCCCACCGGCCCATGACCGCGATCGCGCAGGCGCCGATAGAGCGCGTACGTCGACCGTAAGTTTGCACGCAGTCGAGTCACCAGGCCCAAGTCGCGGTCATCGGCATAGGAACGATGGTACCAACGCTTCGCGCGTTGCCAACCGCGCTCAGGTCTCAGCAGGGCGTTCTCTCCAGAACAACAAGCCTCGCGTGCGAACTGCCCTAGGCCGTCGCATCAACAAGTAGGCTACCGGAACCACGAACATCGACAGCAGTGGCGCGGTGATCATGCCGCCGACCATAGGCGCCGCTATGCGTTGCATGACCTCGCTGCCGGTGCCGGCACCCAACATGATGGGGAACAGGCCGGCCAGGATAACGGCGACCGTCATCGCCTTGGGCCGCACGCGCAGCACCGCTCCTTCGCGGATGGCGTCGAGCAGGTCGGCCTCGGTTGTTTTGTTCTGGTCCAGCCGTGCCAGCCACGCTTGCTTGAGGTACAACAACATGATCACGCCGAACTCGGCGGCGACACCGGCCAGTGCGATAAATCCCACGGCACCGGCAATGGACAGGTTGTAGTCGAGCACGTAGAGCAACCAGAAACCGCCGACCAGCGCAAAAGGCAGCGTCGCCATGATCAGCATCGCTTCGCCAAAATGCTTGAAAGTGACGTAGAGCAGCACGAAGATGATCAACAGCGTGAACGGCACCACCAGCTTGAGCTTGGCCGTGGCGCGTTCAAGAAACTCGAACTGCCCGGACCACGACACCGAGTAGCCTGGCGGTAACGCGACCTTGCCGGCCACGGTGCGCTGCATGTCGTGCACAGCTGAACCCAGATCGCGGCCGCGGATGTCGACGTACACGTAGCCGGCCAGCCGAGCGTTCTCGCTGCGCAGCATAGGCGGTCCGTCAGTGATACGGATGTCGGCCACGTCCGACAGCACGAGCTGCTGCCCACGCGCGGTAACGATGGGTAGGCTGCGCAGGCTGGCGAGCGAATCGCGGATTTCACGTGGATAACGGACGTTGATCGGGAAGCGCTGCAAGCCATCGACGACTTCGCCGACGTTCATGCCGCCTACCGCCGATGCAATCACCGATTGCACATCGGCAATATTCAGGCCGTAGCGGGCTGCGGCCTCGCGCTGGATGTCCACGTCTACATAACGCCCCCCCGTCAGGCGTTCGGCGAAGGCGCTCGTCACGCCTGGCACCTCCTTCAGGGCGCGCTCGATTTCAACGGCGAGGCGGTCGATGGTGACGAGATCCGGCCCCAAGACCTTGACACCCACCGGGCTTTTGATGCCGGTGGCCAGCATGTCCAGCCGGTTGCGGATCGGTGGCACCCAGATGTTGGTCAGACCCGGCACGCGCACGATTTTGTCGAGTTCATCGACCAGCTTGTCGGGCGTCATGCCGGGTCGCCACGCGTCGCGCGGTTTGAACTGGATCGTGGTCTCGAACATCACCAGCGGTGCCGGGTCGGTCGCGGTCACAGCGCGTCCTGCCTTGCCATAAACGCTTTTGACTTCGGGCACGCTTTTGATCAAGCGATCGGTCTGTTGCAGTAACTCGGCCACCTTGCCCGCCGACAGACCCGGCAGCGCCGTGGGCATATAAAGCAGGTCGCCTTCATCAAGCGGTGGCATGAATTCGCTGCCGATGTGCTGCAAGGGCCACAGGCTCGCCAGCACCAGCAGGGCAGCGACGACCAGCGTGGCCTTCGGGAAGCGCAATACGCCATCGAGCAAAGGGCGGTACGCCTTGATCAACCAGCGATTGAGCGGGTTGGCTTGCTCGCTGGGGATGCGGCCGCGTATGAGGTAGCCCATCAGCACGGGAATCAAGGTCACGGCCAGCCCGGCCGCTGCCGCCATGGAATAGGTCTTGGTAAAGGCCAGCGGCGAGAACATCCGTCCTTCTTGCGCTTCCAGCGTGAACACCGGGATGAACGACAACGTGATGATCAGCAGCGAGAAGAACAGCGCCGGCCCGACTTCTGACGCTGCATCGCCAACGACCTGCCATCGAGATTCGCCCTGGAGCTTTTCGCCGGGATGCTCGTGTACCCAGGTCTCCAAATGCTTGTGCGCGTTCTCGATCATCACCACCGCTGCGTCCACCATGGCGCCGACGGCGATGGCGATGCCGCCGAGCGACATGATGTTGGCGTTGACGCCCTGCTGCTGCATGACGATGAAAGCGATCAGGATGCCCAGCGGCAGCGAGATGATGGCCACCAGCGCCGAGCGCAGATGCAGGAGGAAGACGGCACAGACCACGGCGACGACGATGAACTCCTCGATCAGCTTGTGGCTGAGGTTGTCGATCGCACGCTCGATCAGGCTCGAGCGGTCGTACACCGGGACGATCTCCACGCCCTTGGGCAGGCTTTGCTGCACGATGGCGAGTTTGTTCTTCACGGCCCGGATGGTTTCCAGCGCGTTCTTGCCCGAGCGCATCACGATGATCCCGCCGACCGCTTCGCCCTGCCCATCCAGCTCGCCAATGCCACGCCGCATTTCCGGCCCGAGCTGAATATGCGCCACGTCGGCGAGCCGCACCGACACCCCCGCGTCGGTGGTCATCAACGGTATGGCCCTGAAGTCGTCCAATGTTTGCAGGTAGCCCGATGCCCGCACCATGTACTCGGCTTCACCCAGCTCCAGCACCGAGCCGCCGGCCTCCTGGTTGGCGCGGGCTAGCGCTGCGATGACCTGGCCATGCGGTATGCCGTAGGCCGCCAGCTGGTCGGGGTCGAGCACGACCTGGTACTGGCGCACCATGCCACCGATCGTGGCTACCTCGGCGACATTGGGCACGGTCTTGAGTTCGAACTTGAGGAACCAGTCCTGCAAGGCGCGCAGTTGCGAGATGTCTTGCGTTCCCGATTTGTCGACCAGCGCGTACTGATAAATCCACCCCACGCCGGTGGCATCGGGCCCGATCGAGGATGTCGCTGTCGACGGCAGGCGCGACTGCACTTGGGCAAGGTATTCGAGCACGCGCGTGCGCGCCCAGTACAGGTCTGTCCCGTCCTCGAACAGCACATAGACATAGCTGTCGCCGAAGAACGAGAAGCCGCGCACAACCTTGGCGCCAGGCACCGAAAGCATCGTGGTGGTGAGCGGATACGTGACCTGGTTCTCAACCAGTTGTGGTGCCTGGCCCGGCCAGGTCGTGCGGATGATCACCTGCACGTCCGAAAGATCGGGCAGCGCATCCAGCGGCGTGCGCGCGAGCGAGACCATGCCCCAGGCGGTGATCATCACCGTTGCCAGCAGCACCAGCAAGCGATTGGCGATGGACCAGCGGATGAGGCGGGCGATCATTGCGCGCCTCCCACCGCACCGCTAGGTGCTGCCGCGGGGCTATGATCCGGCCCCATACGCGCCTCTATGCCCTTGAGGCTGGCTTCCGAGTCGATCAGGAACTGGCCCGAAAGCACGACCCGCTGCCCCGGCTGCAAGCCACGCTTGATTTCGGTTTGCCCTTCTCCTTCGATGCCGGTCTCGACCTCGGCCGGCCGAAAGCTGCCGCCGTCCTCGGCCAGCATCACCAAGGAGCGCTTGCCGGTCCGGATGATGGCTTCCGTCGGTACGAGCACAGCGTTGTCGGCGTGGGCGCCGGTGAGATCCATCTGCACGAACATGCCGGGCACCAGACGCGCGTCCGGGTTGGCAAGCTCCATGCGTGCTTTGACAGTGCGGGTCTGGGGGCTGACTTCCGGCAGCAGCGCCTGCACGTGTCCCTCAAAGCTCGTTCCCGGCAGCGCCGGACTTTTCGCGACCACCCGCGCGCCCGGCCGCAGCAACGCGGCTTGGCTCTCGGGCACCTCGGCGTGCGCCCACACTGTGCCCAGGCCATTGATGCGCGCCAGTGTCATGCCCGGCATCAGCGTCATGCCTTCGCGGGCGATCAGTTCAGTAACCACGCCGGCGATGGGTGAGCGTATCGTCAGCACCGCCTGTACCACACCGGTCGATTCAACCAGCTGAATCTGAGCGTCGTCCATGCCCGCCTGGCGCATGCGTGAGCGGGCGGCATCGACCAAAGCGGCGAGGCCGGGGCCCTGCATACCGTGCAGCGACAGAAATTCCTCCTGCGCCGC
>JAOTTZ010000080.1 GCA_029864165.1 Burkholderiaceae bacterium | reverse complement strand
AGATGCGCAACGGCTTGGTTGAACGCGGCGGCATATCCAGCGTCACCGCTGAAGAGTGGATTCGACGGCATGCCCACACGCAGTACTGGCTTGAATTGCGCGGCACCGACACGAAAGTCGCTGAACGAATCGGCCGCGTCACCGCCCTCGATGATCGACATGATGTGCGCAGCATCGGCCACGGTGAGCGCCAGCACCGAGACACAGTCGAGGCTGCGGCAGGCCGGCACCACCCCTGCGGTGCTGACGCGACCTGGCGTAGGCTTGAGCCCCACGATGTTGTTAAAGCCTGCCGGCACGCGCCCCGAGCCCGCCGTGTCGGTGGCGAGCGCAAACGGCACGTCGCCGCGCGACACGACGACAGCCGAGCCTGAACTGGAACCGCCGCTGATCCGGTCTGACGCGAAGGTACTGCTCGGTCGTCCGTAGGGCGAGCGCGCACCGACCAACCCCGTCGCGAACTGATCGAGGTTGGTCTTGCCCATGCATATGGCGCCAGCTTCGATGAGCCGTGCCACGGCGCCGGCATGAGACGTGGCGCTGTACTCGAACGCGGGGCAGGCAGCGGTGGTCGGAAAACCCTGCACATCGATGTTGTCCTTGACGGCAAACGGCACGCCAAACAGCGGCATCGCACGCAATGCTGACTCGCGCTTGCGCTGTGTTGCGGCCCGTGCCTCTAAGCCGTCTATTTGCGCGGACAATTGGGCTGGTGACGCCAACGAGACCCACGCTGGTTTCGGACTGTCTGCCAACAGACGCAGGCGCAGCGATTCAAGCAACTCGCGCGGTGACGCGCTAGCTCCGTAAGCGCCGCGCCAGTCAGGCAAGGTGGTCGGGATGGATGTCATTGCCACAGCCGGTGTACAGCAAAACCTAATCGCATTGCCAAGGTGGCGAGTTGGCTAGGGTTCAAGGTGCAACATGAGGCAAAGGCGAATATACAACCACCAATCCGCAGAGGGTGCACTTTCCGACAACAGTATTTTGGGACGGTCTTGCACGGCTGCGCTGTCGGGAAGTACGACAAAGGTGCTGCTGCGGGCGATCAGCGCCGGGGTTGAGGTGCCGACGTCGCCGTTCCACGCAACGGTGCACAGCGTCTTCGTGCGGGCCTTCAACTTCAGTGTCGGATCGGGAACATTGGTCACCGTACTCAGCTACGAGCAGCAGAACTTGCCACGCGCATTTCGCGTCGAGACACCGGGTGGGTTCGATTTTCGATCCCGGATAAGGGTTGGTCAGCAGGTGGTCTGCGACTGCGGTGTCGCTCTGTTCGCCGGTGGCGATCTCGAAATCGATTTGACTACTGCGCAGCGCTGGTACGTCGACGTGGGCGCACTGCATTGCGATTTGCGCGACGCCGGCGCGTATCAGGCCTGGCTGGCAGCGGTGTCGGAATTGTTTACAGCGCCGCGCACGCACCGCCTACCGGCGATGTTGGCTGGCACAGGTACAACGCCTTCGCTTGAGCGAACCGACGTCGCGCGGTTGTTGGCGCGCCGCGGCAGGCATGCAACCAAGGCGTTGAGTGCTGCCACGTCTCAGCGCGACGCCCATCGCGCTCTGCGTGCTGCTTCACGATTGGTGGGGTTGGGCCCTGGGCTCACGCCTTCGGGTGACGATTTGCTGGTCGGTTTTCTCGCCGGGTTGTGGAGCTCAGCGGGACGTGACCGTCAACGCCTTGCGTTTCTCGACCAGTTCGGGGGCGGGTTATCGCGTCTCGCTGACGGAACGGGTGAAGTCAGCCGTGCCTATATAGCTTCTGCGATATGCGGTCATTTCTCAGAGCGGCTGGCGCTGCTCGCCGGGGCAATTGCCCGCGGTGCGCAAGCACCTGAATTGCGCGCTGTCACGCAAGCGGCGCTCGAAGTTGGCGCCACTTCGGGAGCCGATGGCGTGTTGGGCTTGCTCGCCGGTCTAGCGGCCTGGTCGCCGCGACCCGACGTCGCGCTGACCGCTCTGCTGCCGCAAGGGTGGCGCTGCGCCGGTTTGTAAGCAGCATCTTCCATTTTTTCGTTGGTTGACACACGGCGATACATTTCGTTTAGTATTTCGGCCTGCGGTCGGTGTCCACGGTACGGAAGGGTACGCAATGGCCCAAGCCACCAAGGTGGTTCAGAACTTCTACCGCGACTCGGTATCGCTGATGCAGCTATCGAGTGCGCTGTCGAGTTTGCCCGGTGTCAAGCAGGCCTCTGCGGTGATGGCCTCCGAGACCAACCTGAGCCTGTTGCGCGAAGCAGGTTTGCTCTCGGGCCAGGTGGTGGCAGGCCCGAACGACTTGCTGATTGCGCTGGAAGGCAAGGACGATTCCGTGTTGGTAACCGCGCTGAAGCAGGCGGACACCGCACTGCACGAAGAGCCGCGTTCTGCTGGCGGTGATGGCGCTCCTGAGGCGCAGCCCCCGCGCAGCATCGCCATGGCGCTGGCGTCAAACCCGCTCGCAAATCTCGCGTTGATTTCAACACCAGGCGATTACGCCTCGTCCGAGGCGATGAAGGCGCTGCGACTCGGGCTCAACGTCATGCTGTTCAGCGACAACATCGCGGTCGAAGACGAGGTGGCGCTGAAGGAGCTCGCACGTGAGAAGGCTCTGTTGTTGATGGGGCCCGATTGCGGTACGGCCATCATCAACGGCGTGCCGCTTGCATTTGCCAACGTCGTACGGCGTGGTTCGATTGGTTGTGTCGGCGCCTCGGGCACGGGCTTGCAGCAAGTGACCTGCTTGGTCGACAGGCTCGGCCTGGGCGTCTCGCAGGCTATCGGCACCGGTGGCCACGATCTGCACAAATCGGTGGGTGGCATCACCATGCTGCAAGGTATCGAGGCGCTCGGCGCCGACCGCGAGACGAAGGTTTTGGTGCTGATATCGAAGCCTCCGGCGCCCGAGGTGGCGGACAAGGTACTGGCGGCGGCAAGTCGGGTCGGCAAGCCCGTAGTGGTCAATTTCATCGGTGCAGACCCCGCCTCGATCCGTGGCCGCAATCTATACGCCGTGAAAACGTTGGAAGACGCGGCGCACGCCGCGGTGTCGCTCGCCAAGGGACGCAAGCCATCGTCGCGCGCCAGACCAGCGCCGTCCGTGGCGCTCCCCAGGTTGGCCGCCGAGCAGCGCTACGTGCGCGGGCTTTATAGCGGCGGGACGTTTTGCCACGAGGCCTCGATGTTGCTAGGCGAACAACTGGGCCAGGTCTGGTCGAACGCGCCAGTGCGCGCTGGTGACTCGCTTGCCGATGTCTGGAAAAGCAGAGAACATACCGTGATCGATCTAGGCGACGATGTGTTCACGCGCGGGCGCCCACATCCTATGATCGATCACCGATTGCGCAACGAGCGCATCTTGGCCGAAGCGTTGGACAAGGAAGTCGCAGTGATATTGCTCGACATCGTACTGGGCTACGGTGCGCATGCGGATCCCGCAGGGCAAATTGTTCCGGTGGTCGCGCAGGCGCGTGCTCGCGCTGCCAAGCGCAAGCGGCGTATCGCATTCGTCGGTTTCGTCTGCGGCACACCCACCGATCCGCAGGGTTTGTCGCTTCAGGAGGACGCACTGCGCAAGGCCGGCATGCTGCTGGCGGTCAGCAATGCCGAGGCCGTTCGTCTGGCAGCGCGAATCGCGTCTCGTGGGCAGTCCGCCAAGCGTCAGGTGAGTAGGTCTGGAGCATCGCGATGACTGGGTTGTTTGGTAGCCCTTTGCACGTTGTCAATGTGGGCCTTGCCTCGTTTGGCGAGCCTGTCGTGAAAGCGGGCGCAGGCCTGACGCATCTCGATTGGGCGCCCCCCGCGCTGGGCGATCGCGCCGTTGCGCGCGATTTGGCGAGCCTGCTGGCTCACCCAAAGGTAGAGGCCGCTAACAAGCGCGCGTTCGAAGCTTATGGCGCCGCGCAGCCTGTGCTGGAGAGCGTCGGCACCGCTCGCAATTGTGTCCCTGGCATGGGAGAGCGAACCATCTTGTATGCGGGCCCGCCGATCGAGTGGGGCCGCATGTGCGGGCCTGTGCAGGGCGCGGTCCTCGGGGCGATCGTGTACGAGGGCTGGGCGCAGGACGTGGGACGTGCGCGCGCGCTTGCCGCCAGTGGGGAAATCGCCCTGGCACCGTGCCACGACCACGATGCAGTCGGCCCGATGGCGGGCATCATCAGCCCGTCGATGCCGGTATGGGTGGTGCGCAATGCAAGCGCCGGAAACAGCGCCATGTGCAACATGAACGAGGGCTTGGGCAAAGTGCTGCGCTTTGGCGCCAACAGCCCAGAGGTGATCGCGCGCCTTCGATGGATAGAAAAAACCTTGGCGCCGGTTCTGCAGGCCAGCTTGAAACTTACCGGTCCGATCGAACTCAAGCCGCTGATGGCGCAAGCCTTGCATATGGGTGACGAACTGCACAACCGCAACGCCGCAGCGTCCAGTCTGTTGCTCAAGCGCCTGATCATGGCGCTGCTCAAGTCCGGGGCGCCGTCCGCTGATATTGCCGCCGCGGTCGAGTTCATTGCTGGCAACGACCACTTCTTTCTGAACGTTTCGATGGCGGCGTGCAAGGCCATGCTGGACGCGGCGCGCGGCGTTGAGGGCAGCAGCATGGTGACGGCCATGTGTAGAAACGGCGTCGACTTCGGCGTTCGCTTGAGCGGCACCGGCGATGCTTGGTTCACCGCGCCGGCGCCGGTCGTCGACGGACTTTATTTCGCCGGGTATTCCAAGGCCAATGCCGCGCCCGACCTCGGTGACAGCGCGATCACCGAGACTGCAGGCTTGGGCGGCTTTGCCATGGCCGCCGCACCGGCCATCGTCAAGTTTGTCGGTGGCACGCCGCAGGACGCGATCGCCAACACTTTGGCGATGACGCACATCACGCTCGGCCGCAACAGCGCGTTCACGCTGCCACCGCTCAACTTTGGAGGTACACCCGCTGCCATCGACGCGCGCAAAGTCGTTGACAGCGGCCTTTTGCCTGTCATCAACACCGGCATCGCGCACAGTGAAGCCGGGGTCGGCCAAATCGGCGCTGGCGTGACGCATGCGCCGATGGCATGTTTCAGCGCAGCTGTCTCGGCGTTGGCGGCGTTGATCAACGGCTAGGAGGAACGCCATGGGCTCGGAGCGCAAGCTGGCCGTCGTCGCTGTAGGCGGCAATTCGCTGATCCTTGACAAGGACCACCAGTCGATTCCTGACCAGTTCGCGGCGGCGGCGATGACGGCGGGCTATGTAGCTGACATGGTTCAGGCGGGGTGGAACGTCGTGCTGACCCACGGCAATGGGCCGCAAGTCGGATTCATCATGCGGCGCTCGGAGCTTGCTATCAAAGAGGTGCCACCCGTACCCATGGACTACGCCGGCGCCGACATACAGGGCGCGCTGGGCTACATGTTTAGCCGGGCCTTTCGCAATGAATTCAAGCGTCGTGCAATCGAACGCAAACCGGTAGCCGTTATCACGCAGACGCTGGTCGATCGTAATGACCCGGCGTTCACCGATCCGACCAAACCCATAGGATCGTATTTCGACGAAGCCAACGCCAAGCGCATTGCGGTAGAGCAGGGCTGGAGCGTGAAAGAAGATGCCGGGCGTGGCTGGCGGCGGGTAGTGCCCTCGCCACGGCCCCAGCGCATCGTGGAACTCGATGAGATACGTTTTCTGGCTCGCGCGGGTTATCTCGTCATCGCCTGTGGTGGCGGGGGCATCCCGGTGATCGAAGACGAGCAAGGTGACCTGTGCGGCGTCGAAGCGGTCATCGACAAGGACTTCGCGTCCAGCCTGCTTGCGCGCGACATGGGCGCCGATCTGTTGCTGGTGTCCACTGGCGTGGAGAAGGTTGCGATCAACTTCAACACGCCGCAACAACGTTGGCTAGACAGAATGACGCTGGCGGAGGCGCAGCAGCTTCACGCCCAAGACCAGTTCGACAAAGGGAGCATGGGGCCAAAAATCAAGGCCGTGATCGAGTTCCTGGAAGGCGGTGGCGGCGAGGGGCTGATTACCAGCCCGCAATGCATTGGCCGTGCACTTGCTGGTGAGACCGGAACGCGCATTACCTGTTGATGCGTAATAGTTTTCAGAAACCTAAGTTTTTTTACAACGAAAGGAGACTCCGTATGAAAGCACATCGCAACCCGACCCAACACGCTGTTCAGCGCCTGACTATCGCCACCTTAATGATTGGACCGGGATTAACGGCCATCGCTGCGGAATGGAGTGATACGGCCATCAGCTGGCGCTATGGCACAACGTTTGCCGAACCCTTCATCAACCAAGACATCAAGAAGAACATCATTGCACTGACGCATGCAAGTGGCTACAAGTACGGAACCAACTTTCTCAACGTCGACATGCTGCTGTCGGACGAGAAAGATCCGAGCCACTTTAGTAACTCTAGCGAGGGGGCTCACGAAGTCTACGTGGTCTATCGCCACACCGTCGATTTCGGCAAGATTCGCGGCAGCGACATCAAGTATGGTCCGATCCGCGGAGTGGGTGCGACGGTGGGCTTTGACCTCAACACCAAGACCGATGTCGGCTACAACTCAAAGAAACGAATGCTGGTCGCTGGCCCGACGCTGATGATGGACGTGCCCGGCTTTCTTAATGTCAGTCTGCTAGCGCTTTGGGAAAGCAATCAGCCCTCGGGTAAGCGTTTTCCACCGGAAGGCGGCCCTGTCGATTACTCCGTCAACCGCTATGACTACGACGTCCACCCCATGCTGACTGCTGCGTGGGGCATCCCGTTGGGTTCACTGCCGCTGTCCTTTGAAGGCTTCGCCAACTTCATTGCATCAAAGGGGGACGATGAGTTCGGCGGCAAGACCGCGCCCGAAACCAATATCGATATGCAGGTGATGTGGGATCTGGGCGCAGCGATGGGCAGTGCCAAGAACACCTTCCGTGTTGGTCTGGAGTATCAGTACTGGAGGAACAAGTTCGGTAACAACCATTCCGGCCCTGCAGGGGAAGGCGCGTTTGCAAAGACGCCCATGATCCGTGTCGAGTACCATTTTTAGTCACTAGACAGTGCAGTTTTGACAGAACCTGCGAAGAGTTCATCGTGTAGCGGCCACGGCGGGGACGATACTGAAGCGTGACCGAGCAGGCTGCGGCACGGCCCATGCGGGTGAGGTGGTAGCGGTAGCCCAGGGTGGTGCACTGGGCAAGGCTTGCAACGACGCGGACGCGCATTGTCGTTGCAACCCTTCGGGTCGGGCCCCCAAGGGGCACACGCGGGTGTCGCAAGCCGCTTGTGGTGAACCACACCACGGCGCGTCTTGCTCCTACGCCTGTGCCCAATGGAACCCCGGCGCAGGGTCGTCTTATTCGCGGATAGGTTCTCAGGGTTAGTCTCGCCGACGGAGCGCTTCCCAGCGCTCGAGCGCAGCCATAAGCTCTTCGTCGATTTGTGCGTAACGCGCCTGCATCTCAGCCACGCGGTGCGGCTCTTTGACGTAGATCTCGGTGCC
>JAOTTZ010000079.1 GCA_029864165.1 Burkholderiaceae bacterium | reverse complement strand
TACCGAGGCGGGCATTCCTATCGCGGGTGGCCACACCATCGACTCGGTGGAACCCATCTACGGCCTGGTGGTGCTGGGCTTGGTGCACCCCAGCAAGGTCAAGCGCAACGCCGACGCGAAGGTCGGCGACGCGCTGGTGCTGGGCAAGCCTATCGGTGTCGGCGTGCTCTCGGCAGCGCTGAAGAAAGACGCGCTGAGCGCCGAAGGCTACGCGCAGATGATTGCCAACACCACCCAGCTCAACAAACCCGGCGCCGAGCTGGCCACCCTAGCCGGTGTGCACGCGCTGACCGACATCACGGGCTTCGGCCTGGCCGGCCACGTGCTCGAACTCGCTCGCGGCGCCAAGGTGGGGATTCGTATCGACTGGGCCAAGGTACCATTGCTGCCCACCGTGCGTGAACTCGCCGCGCAAGGCATGATCACCGGCGCTTCGGGTCGCAACTGGGCGGGATACGGCGCCGAGGTCTCGTTGCCCACAGGCTTTTCCGATATCGACCGAGCACTGCTGACCGACCCTCAGACCAGCGGCGGCCTGCTCGCGTCGTGTGCAGCCGAGGCGGTGGACGAAGTACTGGCGGTGTTCAAGCAGTATGGGTTTGAGCGCGCAGCGGTGGTGGGCGAAGTGATAGCCGGGGCGGGGCGTTTGACCGTGACGTGATAGGCGAAACGCCATGGCCGACACATTCGCCATGGCGTGAAGCACTCACGCCGTCGTGTCGATTTGCGCGGCGAGGTTCGGCGCCGATCCAAGACGTTACGCTTATCTTCGGCTACCCACCCGCTTGAGCGCACGCAAACTGCGCAGGTTGTTCTGAATCCCCTCTACGTTGCGGGCGAGGACCGGCGGCGAGCCACTGCGCCCAGCAATCCGAGCCCAGCGAGCATCAGCGAATACGATCCCGGCTCGGGGACTGCGGCGGCAATACCAACGTTGAAACCGTACCAATTCTCAAACACAGGATTGGTCCAAGAAATGCTGCTGTAAGTTCCGGTGAACTGGACCGTACCGTTTCCCTCGACGCCTGAAACCGTGCTGTTCGAAACGGCGATCGTGGAACCACCATATTCGGCGCTGGCGCCGCCACTGACGAGCGGGGGCGTGGCGCCGCTGAACACAAACGTCGCCTGGGTGCCACCCTGGCCCAAGCTCCAGATGGCCATGACCGGGTCCACAACAGGCGTGGCGAACGATACTGTGTTCAACGCGCCCGTTCCGCCGCGAAGCTGCATGATGCCATTGGATGAAACCGGCCCGTTGTCGACGACGGCACCGTCGGCAAAGGTTGCCGCTGGCGTCCAGCTGGGGTATGAAGGGAGATAGCCAAAGGCGGGCCCCGAGAATGTCACGGCGACCGGCCCGCCAGGTGCAGTCAGCGTCCCAGCCGTGGTCGAGGTCCATGTGTTCCAGTAAATGGGGTCGGCTTGTGCGCTCGCGCCGTAGGCCAAGATAGGAATCCCCCGTTCGCGGGGGCCAAAGAGCCCAAAAGAAGCAGAAGAACTGTATGAACGGCACCGCCTGTCACTGCAACGCTGTGCGGGGTATGGGTACCCCGCGCCCTTTCCGTTCACTGCGCGTGAACTTGTCCACGCTTTGATGAAGCATCTTTGGAGGTCGGCTATTTCTTTCCTCCATGGCGGCTGTATAGAAGCTGCCAAGCAGGTCGGGATAATCTAGAGCCCGTTAACACTGCGCAAGCCCGATGCCCATGACCGACCCAAGCGAATGGCTGAGCGTCGAATCGCTAGACCTCGAAGCACGGGGCGTGGCCCACAACGCCGAAGGCAAGGTAGTGTTTATCGAAGGCGCGCTGCCGGGCGAGCAGGTGCAGGCGCGTGTGTCGCATCGCAAGAACAACTGGGAGCAAGCCCTCTTGGTGTCACTGCGCCGCGAGAGCGCGCAGCGCGTAACGCCGGGCTGCCCTTACTTCGGCTTGCATGCGGGCGCCTGTGGTGGCTGCAAGGTGCAACACTTGCATCCGGCGGCGCAGGTTGCGGTAAAGCAACGTGCGTTGGAAGACGCGCTGTGGCACATCGGAAAGGTCAAACCACAGCAACTGCTGCGTCCCATCGAAGGGCCCGCTTGGGGCTATCGCTATCGCGCGCGGCTGTCGGTGCGCTACGTGAACAAGAAGGGCACGGTGCTGGTGGGTTTTCGCGAACGCAAGTCCAGCTACGTGACCGATATGCAAAGCTGCGCGGTGCTACCGCCGCACGTGAGCGCGCTGCTCATGCCCTTGCGCGCACTGATCGGGGCATTGGACCAACGCGACCGCGTTCCGCAAATCGAGTTGGCGGTGGGTGAGGCGATCACCGCATTGGTGCTGCGTCACCTGGAACCGCTGACAGAGCGCGACAGAGCCAGGCTCAGTGCCTTTGCCGAACGGCACGGCGTGCAATGGTGGCTGCAGGCCCAAGGACCCGATACGGTGACTACTTTGGACGAAAGTGGCGGGCAACTCAGCTACACCTTGCCCGAGTTCGGTATCACGCTGGCGTTCAGACCTACCGATTTCACGCAGGTCAACCCGCACATCAATCGCGCACTCGTCGCGCGCGCGCTGCGCTTGCTCGACGTGCAAGCCGGCGAGACGGTAATCGACTGGTTCTGCGGCTTGGGCAATTTCACGCTGCCACTGGCTGCGCGGGCGCGCTCGGTGCTGGGTATCGAGGGCAGCGCGGTGCTCGTACGCCGCGCTGAAGAAAATGCGCACCGCAACGGCCTCGAACACAAGGCACGCTTTCAGTCGCGCGACTTGACTGAAATGCCTACGGGTGCTTTGGCTGGACTGGGTGCGGTGGATAAGTGGATGATCGACCCACCGCGCGAAGGCGCGCTTGCGCTCGTCAAAGCGCTCGCTGACTTGACCGCTGCGTCTTCACCAGGTTGGCAGCCGCCGCATCGCATCGTTTACGTGAGCTGCAACCCGGCGACGCTGGCGCGCGACGCTGCGTTGCTGGTGCATCAGGCCGGCTATCGATGCACGGCTACCGGTGTGGTGAACATGTTTCCTCACACCGCACACGTAGAGAGTATTGCGGTGTTCGACCGAGACTGAAACGACACAGGGCCCTGAAGGGCCCTGCTGGGGGAGGGGACGGTGAAACGCGCTCAGTCCTCGCCGCCGAAGATACCCAGCAACATGAGCAAGCTCTGAAATACGTTGTAAATACTCAGATAAATGGCTAGTGTAGCGGTGATGTAGTTCGTTTCACCACCGTCGATCACGCGCTTGACGTTGTACAGAATGAAAGCCGAAAAGACCCCCAAGCACAACACCAACAGCGTTAGCATCAGCGCGGACGACTGCAGAAACGGGCTAACGATAAAACCAACGAATACGATCAGCGCGCCGACGAACAAGAACTTGCCCATTGTGGTGAGGTCGCGCTTGATCACGGTAGCAAGCGACGCCATAGCGAAGAACACCACGGCCGTGCCGCCGAATGCAGTCATGATCAGCGATGTTCCGTTGCTAAAACCCAAGATCTGGGCCACCAGCCGCGACAGCATCAGCCCCATGAAGAAGGTAAATGCCAGCAACACGTAAACGCCGGCGGAACTTGTCTTGGTCTTTTCGATCGCGAACATGAAGGCGAAAGCGCCCCCCAGGAACACGATCAAGCTCATCCCCACTCCCATGGACGCGGTGATGCCAGTGGTCACCCCCACCCACGCACCGAGCACGGTGGGCACCATCGATAGCGCCAGCAGCCAATAGGTGTTGCGCAAAACGCGGTTGCGCTGCGCCACCGCGCCACTACTCGCAGCGTAGCCGGTATAGACGGGTTGCACGTTGTCGTTCATTAAAAACCTCCGTAGCAAGAAACAAATGTGGGTTATCGCCCCAGAGTGGCAATTGTAGCTTTCTGGTAGCCCCCTGTGCAACAAACCTGCAAAGGCAAGGGTTACCGCACTGCGTCGACGCCAGCCAATGCGTCGCAAAAGTCCCGGCGCGTGTTTGCTTGAATCGGCTCAGCTAAAATCTGCCGACCTTTGCGCAACCACTTCGCGCTCAGCGAAACTACCCCAAGAACCTATCCGAGTTTCTGCTACTCACGCGGAGTCGGGCGCATGCAAGACCAGAGAAACTCGTGCTGACGCCTTTGTCGCTCCCCCGACCCCATGCATTGCTTGCGCTTGCGGACGGCAGTATCTTTCAGGGCTTTTCCGTCGGCGCGACCGGGCAAACGGTGGGCGAAATGGTATTCAACACCGCTATCACCGGCTACCAGGAAATTCTGACCGACCCGAGTTATTGCCGCCAGATCGTCGCGCTGACCTATCCGCACATCGGCAACACGGGTGTCAATGACGAAGATGTCGAAGCTTCGAAAGTGCACGTAGCCGGCTTGGTCATCCGGGACTTGCCCGCTCTGGCCTCGAACTTCCGCCAAACACGCACGCTAGGCGCTTACCTGCAAGATCAGGGCGTGGTGGCGATTTCCGACATCGACACGCGCAAGCTGACCCGCATTTTGCGCAGTAGCGGCGCGCAAAGCGGTTGCATCATGGCCCTACCGCTGGGCGAAACAGTCACTACGGCGCACAAAACCGCCGCGGTGGCCAAAGCCCAAGAGGCGCCCAGTATGGCCGGCTTGGACTTGGCGCAAGTAGTAAGTACCCCACAAGCCGACACGTGGACGCAAACCGAATGGTCGCTTACAAGCCCTGACGGCAAGCCGGGCTACGGCGAGCAGACCGCACCGCGTTTGCACGTGGTGGCGTTCGACTTTGGCGTCAAGCACAACATCTTGCGCATGCTCGCCAGCCGCGGCTGCAAACTCACCGTCGTGCCCGCGAAAACAACGGCGGCCGATGTATTACAACTCGCCCCCAACGGCATTTTCTTGAGCAACGGCCCGGGCGACCCTGAGCCCTGCGACTACGCTGCTCGCGCAGTGCGCGAGCTCTTGGCGCGCGGCTTGCCTACCTTCGGCATTTGCCTGGGCTACCAAATCCTGGCGCTGGCTTCGGAGGCCAAAACGTTCAAGATGAAGTTCGGTCATCACGGCGCCAACCACCCGGTGAAAGATCTTGAGAGCGGCCGCGTCAGCATTACCAGCCAAAACCACGGCTTCGCCGTGGACGACAAGCGGCTACCAAGCAAGCTGAGGCCCACACACGTGAGCCTGTTCGATGGCACGCTGCAAGGCCTGGCGCGTACCGACACGCCGGCGTTCGGCTTTCAAGGCCACCCCGAAGGCTCACCAGGCCCGCACGACATCGGCTACTTGTTCGATCGCTTCGTTGAGCTGATGGAGCAGCAGTAATGCCTAAGCGCGCCGACCTCAAGTCCATCCTCATCATCGGCGCCGGGCCCATCGTCATCGGCCAGGCTTGCGAGTTTGACTACTCGGGGGCACAAGCCTGCAAGGCGCTGCGCGAAGAAGGCTTCAGGGTCATTTTGGTCAACAGCAACCCGGCGACCATCATGACCGACCCGGAGATGGCCGATGCAACCTACGTCGAGCCTATCACCTGGCAGGTGGTTGAGAAAATCATCGCTCAGGAACGGCCCGATGCGGTGCTGCCCACAATGGGCGGGCAGACAGCGCTCAATTGCGCGCTAGACCTTCACAAGCATGGCGTGCTCGCCAAGTACGGCGTCGAAATGATAGGCGCCAATGAGCAGGCTATCGAGCGCGCCGAAGATCGCCTGAAGTTCAAGGATGCCATGACCAGCATCGGTTTGGATTCGGCCAGGAGCGGCATTGCGCAGTCGATGGAGGACGCACTGGCAGTACAGCGGCGTATTGCTGCGCAAACCGGCGGCAATGGCTTTCCGATGGTTGTGCGCCCGAGCTTCACCTTGGGAGGCACCGGCGGCGGCATCGCCTACAACCCCGAGGAGTTCGATGAGATTTGCACGCGCGGGCTCGACCTTTCGCCCACCAAGGAGTTGCTGATAGAGGAGTCTCTGATCGGCTGGAAAGAATTCGAGATGGAGGTCGTGCGCGACCGCGCAGACAACTGCATCATCGTGTGCTCGATCGAAAACCTCGACCCGATGGGCATACACACCGGCGACTCGATCACCGTAGCGCCGGCGCAGACGCTGACCGACAAGGAATACCAGCTTTTGCGCAACGCGAGCATCGCCATCCTGCGCGAAATAGGCGTCGACACCGGTGGCTCGAACGTTCAGTTTGCGACCAACCCCGCCAATGGCCGTATGGTGGTGATTGAAATGAACCCGCGCGTTTCGCGTTCGTCCGCGCTGGCGTCCAAGGCCACGGGTTTTCCGATTGCAAAAGTAGCGGCCAAGTTGGCAGTCGGCTACACACTCGACGAGTTGCGCAACGACATCACCGGTGGCGCGACGCCGGCCAGCTTCGAGCCTAGCATTGACTACGTCGTGACCAAGATTCCGCGCTTCGCGTTTGAGAAGTTTCCGGCTGCAGACTCGCGTTTGACGACGCAGATGAAATCGGTGGGCGAGGTGATGGCCATCGGCCGCAGCTTTCAGGAGAGTTTTCAGAAGGCGCTGCGCGGGCTGGAGACGGGCATAGACGGCTTGAGCGAACGCAGTACAGACCGCGAAGAGATCTTGCAGGAAATCGGCGAGGCAGGGCCCGAGCGCATCTTGTTCGTGGGCGATGCGTTTCGCATCGGCATGAGTGTGCAAGAGGTTCACGAGGAAACCGCCATCGACCCATGGTTTCTGGCGCAGATCGAACAAATTGTGCATACGGAAAACGCGCTTGCGGGCCGCAGCATCGAAGACCTCGCCGCCGCCGACCTGCGTTGGCTCAAGCGCCAGGGATTTTCCGACTTGCGCTTGAGCAAGCTGCTCGGTACGACCCAGCATGTGGTGCGACAAGCACGCTGGTCGCTGGGTGTTCGTCCCGTCTACAAGCGCGTGGACACCTGCGCGGCCGAGTTTGCCACTCGCACCGCTTACATGTACTCGACTTACGAAGACGAATGCGAAGCCGAGCCCACTGCTGCCAAGAAGATCATGGTGCTGGGCGGCGGGCCCAACCGCATCGGGCAGGGCATCGAGTTCGATTACTGCTGCGTTCATGCCGCGCTGGCGTTGCGCGAGGACGGCTACGAGACCATCATGGTCAATTGCAATCCCGAGACCGTCTCGACCGACTACGACATATCCGACCGCCTGTATTTTGAGCCGGTGACGCTGGAAGACGTGCTCGAGATCGTCGCCAAGGAAAAACCTGTCGGTGTGATCGTGCAATTCGGTGGGCAGACACCGTTGAAGCTGGCGTTGGTCCTGGAAAGTGCCGGGGTGCCGATCATCGGTACATCACCAGACAGCATAGACATCGCCGAAGACCGCGAACGCTTTCAGAAGCTGCTGCACCAGCTCGGTCTCAAGCAGCCGCCCAACCGCACCGCCCGCACCGAAGACGAGGCCAAGGTGCTCGCCGCCGAAATCGGCTACCCGCTGGTGGTACGACCCAGCTACGTGCTCGGCGGCCGGGCGATGG
>JAOTTZ010000078.1 GCA_029864165.1 Burkholderiaceae bacterium | reverse complement strand
GTTTCCAGGGGCCGAGTTGCTTGCGCGGGTGCAAGTGCCGGCGGCCGAATCCTTGGTGAGAGGCAACTTCTTGAGGCTGTGGCCGCACCGGCATGGTACGGACGGGTTTTTCGCCGCTGCGTGGGAGCGATCCTAGGGCTTGTTGCCACAGTGTCCGATGCGCTTGCTTTTTCTCGGGACGGCCGCAGGTAGAGTTTTTCAGCAAGCCAAGGAGAATAAATAGTGTGGCGAAATTGGGCCAATTCTGGCCGCCCCTGCGTCAGGGTTGTCGCCTATAATAGTGTGCCCGTCAAAGACGACGGTTAGAAGGTATTCAATGAACGGACTGATGATGTTGTGGGATGGATTGATCGATTGGGCCGCCAACGGCCTGGTACAAACTACTTGGTGGCAAATCGTGCTGGTCATGCTTGTGCTGACGCACATCACGATCGTTTCGGTCACCGTCTTTTTGCACCGTGCACAGGCGCACCGTTCACTCGACCTGCATGCCTTGCCCGCACATTTCTTCAGGCTTTGGTTGTGGCTCACCACCGGTATGGTGACCAAGCAGTGGGTGGCCATCCATCGCAAACACCACGCCAAGTGTGAAACGATTGAGGATCCGCACAGCCCACAAACGCGCGGCATAAAGGCCGTGTTGCTTACCGGCAGTGAGCTTTACCGCGCTGAGTCCAAGAACCCGGATACGCTGGCCAAGTATGGCCAAGGAACACCGGAGGACTGGCTCGAGCGCAATCTGTACACCCGCCACTCGGTGCTGGGTGTGGCGCTCATGATGACCATCGACCTGCTATTGTTCGGTGCTATTGGCGCTGCGGTATGGGCGGTGCAGATGATCTGGATTCCGGTCAGTGCTGCCGGTGTCATCAATGGTCTCGGACATTGGTGGGGATATCGTAATTTCGAGGTCGCCGACGCGTCCACCAATATCTCGCCCTGGGGCATCATTATCGGCGGCGAAGAGCTGCACAACAACCACCATACTTACCCGACTTCGGCCAAGATGTCGGTCAAACCCTATGAGTTTGACATCGGCTGGATGTATATACAGATATTGAAGTTGCTGGGCTTAGCCAGCGTGCGCAAGACCCCCCCAACGCTCAAGTGGGGAAGTATCAAGTCTAAGGCTGACCGCAACACTCTGGAGGCCTTGATCGTCAACCGCTACGAAGTAATGGCCAAGTACGCGGCTGGCCTTCGTGCCATGTGCCGTCATGAACTTAAACTGCTGAAAGCGGCGGGCGCCGAACACAGCCCCAAGTGGGCCGAGATGCGTCTGGCCCAGCGCTGGTTGCACCGTGATGACGACAAGATTCCAGTGGATGTCAAGCCGCAACTTGCCAAGGCCTGCGAGAGGAGTCCTGCATTGGCTAAATTGGTGACCATGCGCGAGGAGTTGCGCCTGCTGTGGACGCGCACCAACGTGTCGGCAGAACAGTTGGTACTAGACCTCCAAGTTTGGTGCCATGAAGCCGAACAGAGCGGTATCGTGGCGCTACAGGAGTTTGCGTTGAGTCTACGCGCGGCGCGTGCCTGAGTAAGGTCAAGCGCAGAAGCCGTGTTTCGTAGCTTGGACCTGCAGGAGATAATCACTCCTGTCGTCCAGTCAGGACCAGCGCTGCCGGATGATCTAGCCTCTAGATTGAACCTTGATGCGGATGGCACTAGCCGGCCAACCTCGCTGCTTCAGGGCGACCTCAAGGTCAGGTTTCAAGTGCCGTAGTTTTGCGGCGACCGAGTTGTTGGCTGCCAACAACGACCAACCATCAGTATCAACAGGCCCCGGCGATACATATGGAGCCATTGTGGCCGGTAGCATATGCTTCACAGCGTCGAAGCGGGCATTGGATTCGCGCACGCGCTGTTGTAAAGATGTGAGCGGTGCGCTTTGAGCCAGTGCCTCGTCGATGCGTACGGGGCTTGGCGTGACAGGTAGGATAGACACAGGCAGGGCTGGAAGCTCAGTTTGGCATAAGGAGGAGTTTAACGATGCAGATACTTATCACTCACGGCGGCTTGGCGCGTTCTCGTGTGCTCTGTTTCAGCCGGGCGCAGCTCGTGGGCATGCTGGCGGTGCTACTGGCCTTGCTGATGCTGGCTTCTGGCACGGTGTATCACTTTATTTTTGTCAAGGCCGCGCGCGAAGGCTGGCCGGTGGTGAGCCAGATCGTTCAACTGGTGGTGCGGGATGAATTTGCACAGCGTGACCGCTATATGCGGGAAAACTTGGACGCCATTGCACAGCGGGTCGGGGAGATGCAGGCCAAGCTGGTCAAGCTTGGGGCCGTGGGCGAGCGCGTGTCTGGGCTGGCCGGTGTGAAGCCAGAGGAGCTCCAGCATATGCTCGAGCCTACCGTGCAGCCAGTGGCAGCGGGCCCCGCCAAGCCGGGTCAGGGCGGACCGTTCATCCCGGCGCCATTGCCCAGCTCACCCTCATTGGAGCAGATCGCCAGCCTGTTGACGACGCTGGACGAGCTGACGGATCAGCAAACCGATTTGTTCACGCTGGCGGAGTCGCGTCTGTTCGAGAAGCGCATGCGAGCGCTGATGATTCCCAGCGTCCGCCCTGTAGACGCGCCGGTAGGCTCCGGGTTCGGATTTCGTTCCGACCCGTTCACGGGCCGCCCCGCCTTGCATACCGGACTTGACTTTTCTGGTGATGTCGGCACCCCCATATTGGCCGCCGCTGGCGGTGTGGTGATCGCGACCGAGTTTCGTCCGCAGTACGGTCGTGTTGTCGAACTCGACCACGGCAACGGTATCGTTACCAGATATGCACATACGTCGAAAATCTTGGTCAAGACGGGTGACCTGGTCAAGCGTGGCCAACGTATTGCCGCTGTAGGCACTTCCGGACGCTCGACCGGACCTCATCTGCATTTCGAAGTGTTGCTGGAAGGGGTCGCGCAGGACCCTGCCAAATTCTTAGCGGGTGCGAGAAATTCGCGGCTATTGGCGGGAAGCGCTTCGTGAACGACTAAGAACCTATCCCGATGCTAGACTCCACGGCGCTCCTTGTGGGGACAGGGTAGTCGCGCTCCGCCCCCGAGCCATTCGATACGTTCTGTGCTGTTAAGGACGTAGTAGCTGAATGGCTCAGCCAAGCATGATGTACCTGCCGTGTTGGTAGGGGTGGCAATGACGCCACTGCTTCACCACAAGCCTGTCCGGCTACCAACTTCACCGCCTCATGTTGCCCCAGCTTCTAAGTAATATTTTCGGTAGCCGCAACGACCGTTTGCTCAAGACCTACCGGCGTGTCGCGCAGCAAATCAATGCGCTCGAGTCACAACTAGAGCGACTTGACGAGACCGCGCTGCGAGCCAAAACCGATGAGTTTCGCCAGCGTGTAGCAGCGGGCACCCGTCTTGACGACCTTCTGCCCGAGGCTTTTGCCGTGGCGCGCGAGGGCAGCAAGCGCGTACTCAAGATGCGCCACTTCGACGTGCAGTTGATGGGTGGCATTGCGTTGCACAGCGGCAAGATTGCCGAGATGCGTACTGGCGAGGGTAAGACCCTGGCCGCAACTTTGCCCGTATACCTGAATGCCCTGTCCGGCAAGGGTGTACACGTTGTCACCGTGAATGACTATCTGGCCAGGCGTGACGCCGAATGGATGGGGCGGCTCTATGCATTTTTGGGTTTGACGGTGGGTGTTAATCTGCCTCAGATGCCGCGTGAGGAAAAGCAGGCCGCCTATGCGGCCGACGTGACTTACGGTACCAATAACGAATTTGGCTTTGACTACTTGCGCGACAACATGGTGCAAGACGTGACCGACCGTGTGGCGCGTGGGCTGTCGTATGCGATTGTCGACGAGGTCGACTCGATCCTGATTGACGAGGCACGTACCCCATTGATCATCAGTGGGCAGGCCGAAGACAACACTGAGATGTACGTCCGCATCAATGCCGTCGTGCCGCAGCTCAAGAAGCAAATCGGCGAGGCCGATGTGCGAACGGGCGAAGGTGTGATTGAGCCAGGCGATTTCACCGTGGACGAGAAATCACACCAGGTGTTTCTGACCGAAGAGGGGCATGAAAACGCCGAGAAAATATTGAGCGAGGCAGGGTTGTTGCTGGAGGGCGCCAGCCTTTACGACCCGGCCAATATCGCCTTGATGCACCATGTGTACGCGGCGCTGCGGGCCAAACACCTGTACAACAGGGACCAGCACTACGTGGTTCAAAACGGTGAAGTGGTCATTGTTGACGAGTTCACTGGCCGTCTGATGACGGGCCGCCGCTGGTCCGATGGCCTGCACCAGGCTGTCGAGGCCAAGGAGGACGTTCAGATACGTAGCGAAAACCAAACGCTGGCCTCAATCACTTTCCAAAACTACTTCCGCATGTACGGCAAGCTTGCCGGAATGACTGGAACCGCCGATACCGAGGCCTACGAGTTCAACGAGATCTACGGTTTGGAAACGGTGGTGATACCGCCCAACCTGCCGACCGTCCGTAAGGACGAGCTCGACTTGGTTTACAAGACTGCACGCGAGAAGTTTGCAGCTGTGATAGAGGACATTCGCGAGTGCCACACCCGCGGCCAGCCGGTATTGGTGGGCACCACTTCCATCGAGAACTCTGAACTGATTTCAGGCGTGCTGGACAAGGCCGGGCTGCGGCACGCGGTACTCAACGCCAAGCAGCACGCCAAGGAGGCCGAAATTATTGCTCAGGCTGGGCGCCCAGGCGTGATCACCATCGCCACCAACATGGCTGGGCGAGGAACCGACATTGTGCTGGGTGGCAATGTCGAGAACCAAATCAAACTCATCGACGCCGATGAAACAGTTCCTGAGCTTGAAAAACAATCCCGGGCCAAGAAGCTGCGTGACGAGTGGCAGGGTTTGCACGACAGCGTGAAACAGCAGGGGGGGTTGCGCATTGTCGCAACCGAAAGGCATGAGTCGCGCCGCATCGACAACCAATTGCGCGGCCGCGCGGGGCGCCAGGGCGACCCCGGTTCCTCACGTTTTTATCTGTCGCTGGACGACTCATTGATGCGTATTTTTGCCGGCGATCGTGTACGCTCGATCATGGAACGGCTGAAGATGCCAGACGGCGAAGCCATCGAGGCCGGAATTGTTTCGCGCAGCATCGAGAGCGCGCAGCGCAAAGTTGAGGCACGTAACTTCGATACACGAAAGCAACTCCTCGAGTACGACGACGTTGCCAACGATCAACGGAAGGTGATTTACCAGCAACGAAACGACATTCTGGAGGCTGAGACGCTGTTGGCTCAGATCACCAGCCTGCGCCGCGGCACCATGGCCGATGTTGTGGCGACATTCGTACCGCCACAATCGGTTGAGGAGCAGTGGGATCTTGCGGGGCTGGAGAGAGTGCTGCGCGATGAGTGGCTCATCGATGTGCCGCTCCAGGCTGACGTCGAAGCCAGCGAGACCATCGAGGACGGTGACATTGTCGAAAGGGTTGTCAAGGTTGCCGACGCGGCGTTCAACGACAAAGTTGAGCGCGTGGGGTTGGAACAGTTCATGCCGTTCATGCGCATGATACTTCTGCAATCGATCGACCAACACTGGCGTGAGCATCTCGCCGCTTTAGATTATTTGCGGCAGGGAATTCACTTGCGCGGTTATGCGCAGAAGAATCCCAAGCAGGAGTACAAGCGCGAAGCGTTCGAGCTCTTCAGTCAGATGCTCGACATCGTCAAGATGGACGTGACACGCGTGCTGATGTCCGTTCGTATTCAGACACAAGACGAAGTCGCGCGGGCGGCAGAGGCCATGGAGGCGCGCGCTGAGAGAATCAGCAACGTAACCTACACGCACCCGAACGAAGACGGCAGCGTTGCACGGGAAAGCGACCACCCGACCGCGGCATCGTCAGTGCCAAAGGTCGGCCGCAATGAACCGTGTCCATGCGGTAGCGGCAAAAAGTACAAGCTGTGCCACGGGCGCCTGGCGTAAACCAGGCCCTGGGAGAAGCGCTGGCTTTGCA
Source organism: Burkholderiaceae bacterium (assembly GCA_029864165.1). GTDB lineage: Bacteria > Pseudomonadota > Gammaproteobacteria > Burkholderiales > Burkholderiaceae_C > CAIKUF01. The sequence goes on along the minus strand of JAOTTZ010000078.1, from coordinate 1,502 downwards.
AAGTCACGCCGGTACAGACCAGTCTATACAGTCAGTCGCCCCTAGTCTGGGGCGTTTGGTCTACGTCGTCTGAGGCGGGTTGGGGTTGGGCCTGCACGCGGTAGGCTTCGTTAGCCCATGCGCCGAGATCTAGGTTCTTGCAGCGTTTACTGCAAAAGGGCCGGTAGATATTTTCGGGCGAGTACAAACTTGGCTCACCACAACTGGGGCAACTGATCTTGCGGGCCTCGAACGGCGAGCCAGGTGTGGGGTCCATCGCGGAATCAGGCGCACAGCGTCAGCTCGAAACTGGAGTCAGTATTGCAAGGCCTGAGCCGACCTTCAGAGTCCTGACGCATCAGGCGAATGAGCACCATCAGCCGGTGGCCGCTGATCTCAGGTATCAACTCTGTGGCTGGACTAAGGCGCACACGCAGCAGCAGGAATACTCGGCCCGCTGGCAGACTTTGCTGGTATTGGCCGTCCGCCGCGACGACCTTTTGCGCCACCCCGGATTCACGCAGCAGACCCAACAAAACGCGCAAGGCCTGGGCAAACGGCATTAAAGCGGCAGCCCATTGCACCAAGTCGGCGCGACGCCTAACGGCGTCGAACTGCTGCCAAGCGAAGTAAGCCGGTAAATCGAACTCGCAGGTTCCGCCGGGAATGTTGATTCGGCTGCGAATGCTCATCAGCCATTCATTGCCTGCCAGCGCGTGTCCGGCCTTGCCGGATAGTTGGTTGAGGTCGGCATACGCTTGGTCTATACGCAAGGTCACCTCGTTGAGCGCGGACTCGGAGATCGACGGGTTGCCGCGATAGCTGTTGAGCTGCATTTTCTGCCGCTCGAGCTCTTTGAGCAAGTCAGATTTCAGATCGGCACGCGAGGCCACGTCCATGATCTCGAAAATGCAGGACAGTGCGTAGTGGTGATCCACCGGGGCATCGCGAGCGATCAACTGTCCAAGGCGATCGAACAAATGCTCCAGCCGCAGCATGGTGCGGATACTCTCGTTGAGGGGGTATTCGTATATGACCAAGGTGGGCTCGCCAACGCGAATGTCGCGCTCAGATGGTGATTGTTCCACAGTGCCGCGCCATCAGGCCGAAGGCAACCAGCGCTTCAGCAGCGCGTTAACCTCTTGCGCAAGTTGCGCCAACGACACTGCGTCGTTGTAGATCACTGCATCGGCACATTGACGGCGCGCCACTCGAGTCGCTTGCTGCTCGATGACGGCACGCACGGCGCTCTCACGCCAGCCCGGGCGCCGAACGGCTCGTTCGATCTGTGTGGACTCGCGACAATCGACCACCAGAACACGGTCCACCCTAGCCAACCACGGGCTCGACTCGACCAACAGCGGCACGTCGAACACAAGGGCTTTTCCGGTGGCGTTGAGCGCCTGCCGCGTTGCTTCGGCGTCGATGAGCGGGTGCAGTATGCCCTCCAGCGTGCGCTTGGCCATCGCATCCGAAAATACAATATTTTGTACGTGCGAGCGATCGAGGCTGCCGTCGGCGGC
>JAOTTZ010000077.1 GCA_029864165.1 Burkholderiaceae bacterium | reverse complement strand
GTAATAGTCGCCCACCTTTTCGGCGCGAAACCAGGTATCGCGCACAAAGCCTGGAATCGCATCTTGCTTGATGCCGAACGAAGGCACCATAAAGGCATGAATCACGTCGCTGGCAGTTGTGATAATGCGGATCTTCTTGTCGACCGGGACGACCAGCGGGTTGTCAACCTTGAGCAGGTAATCGTCGCCGCGGGGCGTTCCGGCGTCGGAGTCTTGGCGTTGCGCGAGGTCCAGCGTGGAGACAAAGCCGATGCCCTCGCCTTCGCCACGCAAGTAGTCGTAACCCCACTTCCACTGAATGCCGGTGACTTTGATGGTGAGGTCGGCGGCGCTGGTGTCCTTCATCGCCACCACCACTTTGGTGGCGGGCAGCGCCATCAAGATCACGATGATGAACGGCACCACGGTCCAGACGATTTCTACCGTCACGCTTTCGTGGAAGTTCGCAGCCTTATGGCCTTTGGACTTGCGGTGCTTGATGATCGAATAAAACATCACGCCAAACACGCCCACAAAGATCACCGCGCAGATGACCATCATGAAGTAATGCAACCACTGCTGGTCGGCGGCTATTCTGGTCACCGGTGGGTGCAAATCAAGCTGGTTCACCGCCGGCCCGCCTGGCAGGTCGTTGACGGCCCGCGCCGCCGTGGTCGCCAGTACCGCGAAGAGGGTCAACCCCAACGGCGCCAGCGCTCGCCAAACTTGCCACCAAAGCGCTTGTAGGTTCTTCATCATTGTCGGTGTACTCAGCTGTATCAGCGTACTGGCCTGCTTGCCTCAAACCAAGGCAATTTAGAAGTTTAACGCAGCAAGCCTATTGGCAATTCGCGGTCACTTTGCGCACTTTTGTTCCCCGGCAAGAGTGCAATCGTCGCGATTCGCCGCTACACTGTTATGTTCGTGCTTAATCGGCAGGGTGTGGCTGCCGCGCGGGATCCAAACATTGGCTATCTGGCGCGACGCGCCGCCGCGGTTTTTCCGCTGAATCACAGCTGCACATACATTAATCAATATGATCGGAGCGACCCAGGAATGATGTCAATACTTCTTAGTGCGCGGAACCTGAACCGTGTGGTCGCTGCGGCGGCCGCTGTGGCTACTTTGTGTGTTGCCGGGTGCGGTGACATAAAGAAGAACCAGGCTTCGCAGACTGCGGCCAAAGTGAACAAAGAAGAAATCACGGTGCACCAGATCAACTTCGTCTTGCAACGCCAGCAGGGTCTTAAACCCGAACAGGCCGAGGCCGCCAGTAGGCAGGTGCTGGAGCGCTTGATCGACCAGGAACTTGCGATGCAAAGGGCGGAAGAGCTCAAGCTCGATCGCACCCCGATGGTGGTGCAACAACTCGAAGCTGCGCGCCGCGAGGTCATCGCCCGAGCCTACGTCGCAAAGGCCTCTGAAGCGGCCGCCAAGCCGGCGCCAGAAGAGATCAAGAAGTACTACGATGAGAATCCGGCGCTGTTCAAGGAGCGGCGCGTCTACAACATCCAAGAGATCAGTATCGAGGCGGAGACCAAACAAATCGACGAGTTGCGGACTCAATTGCAAGCGGCCAAGTCGATCAACGAGTTTGTGGAGTATCTGAAGGCCAACGACTTTCGCTTTGGCGCCAACCAGGCAGTGCGTGCCGCAGAGCAGCTGCCGTTGAAGTCGCTAGACACCTTCGCGAAGATGAAAGATGGCCAAGCGATTTTGGCGCCTACACCCAAGGGCGCGCAGGTCATCGTGCTGGCGGGTTCCAAGTCGGCGCCGGTTGACGAAGCCGCGGCCCGCCCGGCCATCGAGCAGTATCTTCTGAACGACCGGCGGCGACAGCTGGTCGAGGATGACATGAAAGCCTTGCGCGCTACAGCCAAGATCGAGTACGTTGGCAAGTTTGCCGAGCCGGCAGCCTCTGCACCTGTTGTTGCGCCGGCGCCACCGCCGGCGCCAGCGCCCTCCCCGGCCAGCGATGTGCTGAGTGATGCCGACATCACCAAAGGCATGGGGCTGAAATGATGATTCGTCTCCTATTCACCACGCTGTTGGCGCTGTTCATGGTCGCGCCGGTGGTGGCACAACCGTCACAGGGCATCGCAGTGGCGCCCGACTACCGGCTCGGGCCAGGTGATGTGATTCGCATCATGGTGTTCCAAAACCCCGACTTGAGCTTCGACACCCAGCTGAGCGAATCAGGGTATGTGTCGTATCCGTTGTTGGGCCGCATCAAGATCGGCGGTACTGCCGTGAGTTTGGCAGAAAAGCGGATTGCCGACGGCCTGCGCAATGGCAATTTCGTCAAGCAACCACATGTCTCGATCATGGTCGTCCAGGTGCGTGGAAACTTGGTCTCGGTGCTGGGGCAAGTCAACCGGCCCGGTCGATTCCCCATTGAGACCTTGGACATGCGGCTCACCGACGTGTTGGCCATTGCCGGCGGCATTGCCGCCGGCGGTGCCGACAAGGTGGTTTTGGTGGGCAGCCGCGGCGGGCGACAGTACCGGACCGAAGTCGACTTGCCCAAGCTGTTCGAGCCGGGTGGGCGGGACAAAGATTTGCTGGTCGTCAACGGCGACGTGATCTGGGTTGACCGTGCGCCCCTGGCCTACATCTACGGCGAGGTACAACGACCGGGAACGGTAGCGCTTAGGCGCAGCATGACTGTGATGCAGGCCTTGGCCGCTAGCGGGGGGCTGAACCAACGCGGGACCGAAAAGGGTTTGCGCGTTCATCGCAAAGACGCCGAAGGTAAATTGCAAGTGTTAGAACCTGGCTTGAATGACGAGTTACTCGACGACGACGTCGTGTTCGTTCGTGAAAGCTTGTTCTAACGCGAATGCCAGGCCGCCGCTGCGGTCATTCGCGTTGATGTTAATTGCGTTGTCAGTTCTGACGTTGGCTCAACAAGATCCATAAACGCGCCAAGTCGGTTGCGCCGTCCTTGCCCGTCACCGAGTTCAGCACGCTGACAGCCTTGGCGTATTGGCCGGCAAGGACCAGCGCTTGCCCAAGGCGCAGCTGGACTTCGTCGGGGCGGGCAAGATCACCCTGGGCAATACCTAGTTCGATCAACGCGGTGCCTTTGCTCGCTTGACCCGATAGCGCAAGCGCAAAGCCCAGATTGACAAGCGCAACCCCGTCCTTGGTGGTGCGCGCTTGCGCTTCTTGAGCAGCGGCGCCAGCGCGCTCTTGTTCAGACTGTTTGCGCGCCAGATCGCGCAGCCGCCGGTGGCGCCCAGCTTGTTCGCCGGCACCCAAGACCTGCGTCGCGTAGCCCTGCTCCAGTACGGCCCGCGCTTCTGCCGCCAAGCCGGCCTGCAAGGCCAGCTGGGCCATCGCCATGTAATCGTCGGCACTGCGCATGCTGGCGCTGGCCAGCATCAAGCGATAAACATCAAGCGCGTAGCGGTTGGAAAACCCTGGTTTTCTCTGCACCCGATCCAACATCTCAGCCCAGTACACCTTCTTCGGGTAGTAGGCGAGCAGTCTTTCGAGCGCGAACGTGTAGTTACCGTCATCGTTGCGTCGCGCCGACGCGGTCAGCAGCAGTACCAGCCGGTCTTCGGCGGGTGCGGTATTGGCTTTCTCGTTGGCCAGGACCTCCGCCCGCAACTCACGCACGGCGCCTGCGACATCGCCCGAAAGATACTGCGACTGGGCCAGCAGTTTGCGCATCTGAGGGTTCGTCCCGCCCGCCCCCAGGTAACGCTGGGTCCAAGCAACAGCGTGCGCGTACTCCTTGGCGCGGTAGTAGCCGCTGGCTATGGCTTGGAGCATTTGCAACCGGTCGGCATCCGAAAGCCGGCGCATAGCATCGAGCGCTTCAAACGCACGCGCGGCGCCGTTCATGTCCTTCGCGCCAATAGCAGCAGACAGGCGCGTGTGCTCCAGCGTGTACCACTCGTAGTCTGTTTTGTCGGTCACGGCCTCGGCGTCGCGGAGCTTGACCAAAGCCTCCTTGAACTTCCTGGCCTTGATCAGGTCCTGTGCTGCCAGTAAAGGTTCACCGATTTCAGGGCGTGCTGTGTCCGTCTGTGCCTGCGCCGCGAAGGCGACAACACACAACGCCAAAGCCCTCCACCTGAGCTTCATTTAGGCTCAGTTTGCAAATTGCTCGTTGCCGACCAAACCCAGCTTGGTAAGGCCTAGACGCTGTGCCGACGCCATCACCGCTGCCACTTCTTTGTATGCCACCAGCTTGTTCGGTCTCAAGTGCACCTCGGGCTGCACGGCTTGCAGGGCTGCCTGTCGCAGCCGTCGTTCTAGCACCAGCCTATCGGCGAGCACCTGGCCATCCCATAACACTGTGCCGTCGAAGTCTATCTCCAGCGTTACCACGACCGGCGGCGTCTGTGGCGGCGCCGGATTGCCGGCGGGCAGGTTCAGGTGAACCGCGTGCAACTGCACAGGAATGGTGATGATGAGCATGATGATGAGCACCAGCATCACGTCGATCAGCGGCGTCGTGTTGATGTCGAGCATGACATCCGGCTCGTCCGAGCTACGGTTCATCGCCACGATGCTTGTCGCTGCCCGTTTGGCTGCGGCTCGGTGATGAAGCTAACGGTGCGTACGCCCGCGCGCTGACAAGCCAACACCACGCGCCCAATCGACGCATAGCGAGCATCCCGATCACCACGGATGTGAACTTCCGGTTGCGGGTCACGCACCGAAGCTTGTTTCAACATAGTCACCAGGGCCTTGTTGCCCGCCACCGGCAGGTTGTTCCAAAACACGCTGCCATCCTTATCGACGGTGATATTGATGTTCTCGGGCTTGGTTTGACGGGGTTGATGGGTCTCGCTTGGCAATCGAACAGCAACGTTGTGCGTCACAACCGGAATGGTGATCAAGAAAATGATCAAAAGCACCAACATCACGTCCACCAACGGCGTCGTGTTGATAGAGGCGATAACCTCGTCTTCGTCACCGCCCGATCCGTTGCTGCCGATGGCCATGGAGTTTCAGGTCTTGCCGGCACGGTCGCCCATCAGCACGCCGTGCAGATCGGCGCCGAAACCGCGCACCGACTCCATGATGACTTTGTTGCGGCGCACCAGCCAGTTGTAGCCCATCACCGCCGGCACTGCCACAGCCAGGCCCATGGCGGTCATGATCAACGCCTCGCCCACCGGGCCAGCCACTTTGTCGATCGAAGCTTGGCCAGCGATACCGATCGCCGTCAGCGCGTGATAGATGCCCCAGACCGTGCCGAACAAGCCCACAAACGGCGCTGTAGAACCGACAGTGGCCAACACGGCCAAGCCGTCCTGCATGCGGCTTTGCACCGTATCGACAGCGCGCTGTACGCGCATGCCCACCCACGTGTTGCGGTCTATGTTCTCCGTCAACGCGCCCTCGTGGTGCGCGCTGGATTCCATGCCGGTTTCAGCGATATAGCGAAACGCGCCGCCTTCTTTGAGCCCCTGCAAACCGTGCTGAAGCGACGCCGCCCTGAAAAAGCCGCTCAGCGCCACCCTGGCCTCGCGAGCGGTCTGGTGGCTCTGCCACGACTTGATGACGATGATGTACCAACTGGCGACGCTCATGACCACCAGGACGATGAGCGTGCCCTTGGCCACTATGTCGCCTTGCGCCCATAGCGCGCTCAAGCCGTAGGGGTTGTCAACGGTTTGCTTGCTCACGGTGGCCGATATCGATGGCGCGTCCGCGCCGGTGCCCTGCGCCAACGCTGGCAGCACGGGTGTTATCAGCGCGGCAACGAGGGCGATCGCCGCGAGCTTGGTCGAGAAACAAATGGCCATGGGGTTTTCGGCGATCGGCGAGAAGGGGATTTTTAGTTCAGCGTGAAAACGAATTCCTGCTCCGCGATGTGATCGCCGGCGCACCTGTATTGCAGCATTGCCGAGCGCACTGCCGAATCGAACACCCCGCGCGGACTGGCGCTGAGAATTTTTACGTCGGTCACCGTGCCGCCGCGGATAGTGGCACGCGCCTTGACCGTGCCGGTAATACCTTCCCGCAGCGCCCGGCGCGGCATGGTCGGCGTCACCATCGTCGGGCAGATGGTGCCGATGCCCGCTACAGGTTTCGCTACCGGCGGAGTCAGCGGCGGCGCGGGTCGCATTGTCGCCACGGGCGCTGGCGCTGGCGGCGGTGCGCTGAGCTTGATCGTCTCTGGCTCTGGCGTTGGCACCGAAATCCGCACTTCGGGAGGTGGAATGAACGGCGGTGGCGGCACCTCCATGACAGGTGGGGGCAGCAGCAAGGCCTTGGCTGGCGGCAGCGACTGTTGCTCCTCCTCGATGATCTTGGTTTCTATGCGGCGTCCGACAACATCGACCACCTTCTTGCTCAGCACGGTGGTCAGCGCATAGATCACCGCGACATGAAAAGCAACAACGGCGGTCAGCCCAAGCCAATGCTTCTTCGGATGCGCTAGGCGAGTCGAGTAATCCATGTCCTGCACAGTCTCTGGCAGGTGGAATTATCCCCCACTGCCCGTCGCTGCAGCAGGTCTTCGGCAGCCTACAAGAGACGGCGCGAACTTCAGAGAGTTTTCAGTGCGGCCTCACCTTCGTGGTGAGGCCGCATCCAGGCTACTCGTGAGCCAATGCAGCCAACAGTAAAGCCGGTCACCGCGTCGTGACGCGTGCTGGGCTAGAATTCAGCCGCCTTTCGTCGAAGAGCCACCCTATGCGCAGTCGCGCAAGCGATCAGCGTTGGTTGCTTCGCTGCCGATATGCTCGACCGAAGCCCACAACGCCCAGGCCAGCCAGCATCAGCGCGTAGCTTTCGGGCTCGGGCACTGCGCTCACCGTGAGGCCGAGGCTGGCACCGTAAGACGAGGAAAAGTCGGGATTGTTCACATCCTGCGCATCGTAGTCGGCACCGCCCAGAAAGATCGTGTAGTCGCCCGCGGCAAGCCTGAACGCGCCCGTGACCGAGCCGTCGGCCACGCCGTCACCCACAATGCCTGGAGCGGTGCCGTAGTTTGCCGCCGATCCATCGACTGCGTAACCTTGAAACAGCAAAGTGCTGAGATCGGCAAACGTCGTGCCGTCCTCGTTGCCCACCTTCCAGTCGGCTAGGGATCTCCATACGCCCTCCTTGGTCGGCCCCGGCAGTGTCGCGAGGTATGCCTGGCTGACGTCACTCCCGTCGTAATCCGCTCCCGCCGGAGGTAAATGCACCAATCCGCTGTAGACCGAAAAACCGGGTAGTAGGCCATCTATAGAGGAAACGGTAGCGGTTGCGTTGGCGGTGGCCAGGATGCTGACATTCGCCTCGTTCTGGAGGTTAAAACGAAAAGAGCGACCTTTGTGGCTATCGCCAAAGTCATCGTCGGTCGCGTCGGCCCAACCGAAGTTACCGCTGACTGCTTGGTTGGTGATCGAAGCGCTTTGGAGAGCCAGGCCACTGAAGCCACCAAAGTTGCGATCGGTATACGTGATGTGTGCAAGCGCAGGGGCGCTTGCAAAAGCAACCGCAATCAAGGTTGCAAGTTTGAGCTGTTTCAAGATGATTTCCTGGTGAGATAACGGTAAAAGT
>JAOTTZ010000076.1 GCA_029864165.1 Burkholderiaceae bacterium | reverse complement strand
TGCAAATCCATGGTCAGCAGCCTCTCGACGCCCACCGCTTCTAGCATGTTGGCGACCACCTTGGCGCTGATAGGCACTCGCGTCGAGCGCGGTCTGCGATCCTGCCGCGCATAACCGAAGTAGGGCATGACCGCGGTAACGCGCCGCGCTGAGGCACGTTTGAGTGCATCGACAATGATGCACAGTTCCATCACGTGCTCGTTGGTGGGTGCGCAAGTGGACTGCAAGACAAAAATATCGCGTGCCCGAACATTCTGCTGAATTTCGACGTCTACTTCACCGTCGGAAAAGCGAGCGACCTTGGCTTTGCCTAGCTCGATACCGATGTGCGTCGCAATCTCCTGCGACAGCGCTCGGTTGGCATTGCCAGTGAAAAGCATGGTATTGAAGAGCACGATTTCTCCGCTGAGGCGCTTTGCACTTACAAACCGACTGGGGTCGCGAGCGTGCCCCAAGTCATAGAGGGTGGCAGGGGAGGAAGGACTCGAACCTTCGCATGTCGGAATCAAAATCCGGTGCCTTAACCAACTTGGCGACTCCCCTACACAGGCTCGCAAGCTTGCGCCTCAAGCCAAAAAAATCGCCTCAGTCTGGTGCCCACCCACGCAAAGGGTGCTGCTCCAAACTGCGGCACATTCGCCCCAGCCAACCCGGTGGCAATACCTCAGGCATGGTCACCGTGGGCTGGGTGCTGGTTCCTGCGCTTTGTACAGCGCCCGCCCAAGCAAAAACGGCACTGCCTGAGCCGGTCATGCGAGCGTTGCCGAACTGGTTTTCAAGCCACTGGGCTGCTTGACCGATCTCGACATACTGGCTCACCGCAGGCCGCTGTAAATCGTTCCTCCCGAAAAGCAGCGCAGCTTGCGAGCTTGAAACCGTGTTCGATCTTGAAGCCCAAGAGCCCCGCGCAAGAAGGGAATCAAGTATAACGGCATCGGTATTTCGAGTTAGCAGCGGGCTCTCGTAGATGGTGCCGGTTTGAGTGTTTGCGGCAGGTTTGACCACTGCCAACCACTGTTGCGGTATATCCAGCGCGGTCAACCGTTCGCCGACGCCCTCCATAAAGGCGTTGCTCCCGCTCAGGAAAAACGGCACGTCAGCGCCCAAGCTCAAGCCCAGCGCGAGCAAACGCGAACGTGGCCAGTGCAAGCGCCAGAGCTGGTTGAGTGCCAGCAGCGTGGTAGCGGCGTCAGAACTGCCGCCGCCCATACCGGCACCGGTGGGAATCCGCTTGTCAATCGAAATAACCGCGCCTTGGCCGCTGCCACTTTCAAGCTGCAGGGCGTGCGCTGCGCGCAGGCACAGGTCGTCTGCTGGCAGCGGGGTGGTGAGATCGTTGCGCAGTAGTTTGCCGTCGGCCCGAGATTCGATATGCAGCGTGTCGTGCCAGTCGATCAACACCACCACCGACTGCAATAAGTGGTAGCCGTCGGCGCGGCGCCCGACAACGTGCAGAAACGCATTGACCTTGGCGGGGGCTGGTAGATCGTAGAGAGTGTTCAGGCTCATGGTTTGTCGACCTGCGCCCGCACCAGCACGACAGGTGTTTGCAGCCGGCGTGCGGTGACCCAGCCCTGGTCGAAGCGCGCTAGCATGATCTGCCAACCGAGTTGGCGAAAGCCCGCCTCCCCGGGTGCTGGTGTGGGCCGGCTTGTCGCACCCAGCCAGGGCCGGCCGTGCAGCCAGGCTATCAACGCGTCCAAAGGTATCGCCACCCCCAGCAAATCGTGCATCAATGTCTGCATGTTTGGGTAGCTGGTTTGGCCCTGCGGCGTCGCCAGCAGCGCCTGCTGTGGCGCCCAGCGCGCTTGAGCCATCATGGTTCCAAGCGGGGTCGACAGGCTGAGGCTGCCTTGCTGCGCGTCTCCGGCCAGTTCGAAGTGGGCGCTCAGGTTGCGCGCCGCTTCGCCGCTGCCTTCAACATGAACCGACAAACGGCCAGACAGTATCGGCGTGTTGCTGCGTTCGCCAACCGACGCGCAGCCAGCGAGCAGGCAAACTGCCAGTGCACCGCCCCACGAGGCTCTCGACGAGGCAAAATGCCAGCCTGCCTTCACAGATCGACTTGCAGGCGCGCCATGGTTTCGCGCAGCACGTCGTTGGAGGGCTCACGACTGCGGGCATCGCGCAGGATGAGGCGCGCTTCGTTTCGTTGACCGCTGACCCACAGCACTTCACCCAGGTGGGCGGCGATCTCGACGTCGGGCCGCGACCGGTAGGCTTGGCGCAACAATCGTGTGGCTTCTTCAACATGGCCCAGCCGGTACTCGACCCAACCCAGGCTGTCTGTGATGAAGGGATCTCCCGGCTTTAATTCAAGCGCCTTGCGGATCAACGTGCGCGCTTCGGGCAGGCGCTGGTTGCGATCGGCCAGTGAGTAGCCAAGCGCGTTGTAGGCATGGTGGTGCTTGTTGTTGATCTCGATCACGCGGCGCAATAAGCGCTCCATTTCATCCGGCTGCCCGAGTTTGTCAACCACCATCGATTGCTCGTACAGCAAATCGACGTCGTCTGGAAACTTCTGGTTGGCCGCGGACAGTAACGTATGGGCCTCGGCCCAAAGCTTGGCGTCGCGCAGAATTTGCACCTCGGCCAAAAGCTTGGCGCGTTCATCACCGGTAGACGTCTCAGGCGTGCTTCGTAGCAGTTCCAGCGCCTCGGGCAATTTGCCCTGGCGGCCCAGTATCGATGCGCGGCGCAGTTGCACTTCGAGCGCCCGCTGTGGGCTGTCGACCTTTGCCAGCCAGGCTTCGGCCGCCGAGTAATCATTCAGCAGCTCTGCGGCTTGGGCCAGCATCATGTAGGTCTGATGCAAGCCAGGGCTTGCAGCGTCAGCTTCCAGCGGCGCGTCGTGCTCGGCCTCACCCGGCGCCTCGGTCGCGGCTGCGTGAGCCTGCACCAGCTGCACGTACTTCTGCAAGGCGTCCATGGCTTGCTGTGCTTGTCTGAGTTCCAGGTGCAGTGCGCCTAGGCTTAGCCAGGCGGCGGCAGTCGTGGGATCGTTGCGCGTTACGCCTTCAAACTGTTCAATCGCCTCCGTATAACGCTGCGTAGCGGTCAGAATGCGAGCGTAAATCAGGCGGATCGCGCTACCCGCTGGCTCGGTAGCGAGGTAACTCGCAACGATGGGTTCGGCTGACGAAACCCAAGGCAGAAGTTCCAACGCCAACAGCGCAGGCCCCTCGGCGCTGGGGTCGAGGGCATGGGCTTGCTGCGCCAGATCAAGCGCCCGCTTGCGGTCACTCGCAGCCATCCACATGCGACCCAATGCCACGCGCGTAGCGATAGCCGTCTCGGGCTGTTTCAGATAAGGGGCTAGCGTCGAGTCGAGCATACTCGCGGCAGCGTTGAGGTCGCTGGTACGCGTCAGCAAGCGCGGCAAGCTGGCTATCAACATGGCGCGGTTGGCGGGTGGGGCCAGACGAATCATCGAGCGCAGCGGCTCAGCCAACTCGGGTATGCGGCCTAATTCCAGCAAGGATTGCGCGTAGTAGCGATGCGCCTCCAGCGAATCGGGAAACGCCTCGCTCCAGGTCTGCGAGGCGGTCAAGGCTTGTTCAGCGAGCCGAGCCTGTCGCGCGATGGTGGTGGCGCGGTGGAACAATCGCGCGTCCTTGGTCTTGCGCGCGGCGTCCAGCAGCAGCTCGAAAGCTTCCGTCGGCATGCCCTTGCGCAACTCCAGCTCTCCCAGCAGCAGCTGGTAAAACAAAGCTGCGTCGAGCTCGGAGTTGTTGACTACGGTCGCTTCCTTACCCTGCGCAAAATTGCCCGTCGCCAACGTCAGCCAAGCCGCCATGAGCGCGGCAACGATGTGATGGGGGCGTGCGCGGCCGCAGCGCTGGCGAACTCGGGCCATGCTGCGCTGGTAAGGAGCTGTGGTCGGCAGGTTGCGCCTTGCGCAGGCCGCAACAGCCCCAGCCAGACTGGCTCCTTGAACCGCCTGGACGCGGGGTGAACGCTCTGGCATCGAGTGGCTCCTGAAACTGTCGTCCATTCTAGGGTCTGTAGGCCGACCGACGGACTCCGGGAATCTTGAGCTGGACAGGGTGCTGCACAATAACTTTCTGATGCCTGAACTCCCGGAAGTTGAGATCACCCGTATCAGCTTTGGCGCCCGCATCATGGGTGCTCGGGTGACGGCGGTTCGGATGGGCAAGCCGCTGCGTTGGCCGTTGGGCTGCGATCCGGCGTCGCTGGTCGGACAAACGGTGGGCAATGTCGGTCGACGGGGCAAGTATCTGTGGCTGCCGTTGGATAACGGCGGGCTGTTGATGCACTTGGGCATGTCGGGCTCGCTGAAGTTTGCCGACACAGTTCAAGCCCCTAGCGCGCACGACCATTTCGACCTCGTGACTACCCGAGGCACGTTGCGCCTGACAGATCCACGGCGTTTTGGTGCGGTGGTCTGGTCGCAAAGCCTAAGCCAAGGCCCGGTGGCCAAGCTGCTCTCTGGCTTGGGATTGGAGCCCTTTGATCCCGCGTTTACCGGGGCCTATCTGCACGCGGCGCTCCAACGCCGGCGAGCGGCGGTCAAGCCGACCTTGCTGGTAGGCGACATTGTGGTGGGGGCCGGCAACATCTATGCTTGCGAAGCGTTGTTTGCCGTGGGCATAGATCCGCGTGCGCGCAGCGACTCCTTGAGCCGGCCGCGCTGTGAGCGTTTGGCTCCCGCATTGCGTGAGACGTTGATGCGAGCGGTCGCGCTTGGCGGCTCCACATTGCGAAACTTTCGCAATGCGCATGGCCTGGCAGGCGGATTTCAGAACGTGGTTTGCGTTTATGGGCGCGAGCAACAGCCCTGCCCACGCTGCTTCACACTGGTGCGCCGTATTGTCCAGGGGCAGCGTTCGACTTTTTTTTGCCCCCGGTGTCAGAGGCGCTGAGAGCTTTTGAACCTTGTATCTTCGACTTCAGGGACTCACTGGGTCCTTTGCTCACTCGTAGCCGTAGCTGCGCAGATGTTTTTCGTCGTCAGCCCAACCCGAATGCACCTTGACCCAGAGTTCGAGAAACACCTTGGCGCCCAGCAGCGGTTCCAACTCGATGCGCGCCTCGGAACCTATGCGTTTGAGCCGCTCGCCACCGCTGCCGATGATGATGCCTTTATGTGTCTCGCGCTCGACGATGATCGAGGCGGCCACTTTCACCAATTGCCTCGGTTCGCCACTGTCCTCGAACTGGTCGATCACAACGGTTGAGGTATACGGCAGTTCGTCACCGGTCAAGCGAAACAGTTTTTCACGAATGATCTCGCTGGCGAGGAAACGTTCACTGCGGTCGGTCAGCACCCCTGCTTCATACAGCCAAGACTGCTGCGGCAAGTAGGGCCGGACGATGCCCAGCAAGCGCTCAACGTCTGCCGCACGCCTAGCGCTCAGGGGCACGTACTCGGCAAAAGGGTGGCGTTGCTGCATGCCCTTCAACCACGACGCAACTTCGACCCGGCGGCGGACCGTGTCGAGCTTATTGGCGATCAGTATCACCGGCTTGTTGGCTTGACCCGACGACGGCAACAAGGCCAATACCTTGGCATCGTCAAGCTCGAAGCGGCGGGCCTCAACGACGAACAGCACCACGTCGACATCGGCAAGTGTGCCTCGTACGGTGCGGTTGAGGGTACGATTGAGCGGCGCGCCATGCTTGGTTTGAAAGCCGGGTGTATCGACGAACACGAACTGGCTGTCGTCGAACGTGCGAACGCCGTTGATGCGATGGCGCGTAGTCTGCGCCCTGCGAGACGTGATGCTGACTTTCTGCCCAACCAGCGCATTGAGTAAAGTGGACTTGCCCACGTTCGGGCGTCCGACAATGGCAACCAACCCACAGCGCGGTAAAGAAGCGCCCGATGCTGTTGCGGTCGTGCTTTGGGCTGGTGCAACCATCAACTGTGCAAGGGCCCGCCTGGCAAGTCACTGGCCTTGAGCAAGTTGATCATGCGGCGCGCAGCGTCCTGCTCCGCGTGGCGGCGTGAACGGCCCTCGCCTTGCTGCACCAGGCTGAGGGTCGGTACGCTACATTCGACCTCGAATGTTTGCGCATGCGCTTGCCCGCGGGTTGCGCTGATTCTGTAGCCCGGCACCGGCAGGCGACGCGCTTGCAGCCACTCTTGCAACTCGGTCTTGGCGTCCTTAGACCAGCTCTCGGTGTCGGTGGTGGCGATCACCTCGCCGAAAAGGCGGCGTACCAGCGCGTGTGCAGCGTCGTAGCCGGCGTCAAGAAAAATGGCGCCGATCAAAGCCTCGACCGCGTCGGCCAAGATGGAGGCACGCTGCGCGCCGCCAGCGCGCGCCTCGCCTTCGCTCAGGCGCAACACATCTGGCAAGCCCAAACCCACGGCAACGCGGTGCAGGCTGTCCTCGCGTACGAGGTGTGCGCGCACGCGGGTCAGATCGCCTTCGTCGGAACCTGAGAACTGCTCGAACAGCAGGCTTGATACGCCCAAGTTTAGCACCGAATCGCCCAGAAACTCGAGCCTTTCGTTATGCTCGGCGCCAAAGCTGCGGTGCGTCACCGCCAACATCAGCAACTCGGGCGCCCTGAAGCGGTAGCCGATACGGCTTTGCAACGCCTCAAGCAAAGGATCCACGCGTGATGCCTGCGGATAAAAGCTCAGCGCTTCGAGCTACCTTCATATTTGATCAACAAGTACACCGGTTTGACCAGCTCGATCTCCTTGTCGTACGCGTAGCTGATCACGATGACATCGTTCTCCTTGGTGATATCGAGATCTTTGCCCGAAATGGAAACGATCGCGTACTCGATGTCTTTTTGCTGGTCAAACTTTTTTCGAATATCCGCCACGGTGCTCAGTGACATGGATGCAAGTTTTTCGACGCTGCGCTGAATAGTCAGGTACTCATTGACGGTAGGGAACACTTTCAAGACCACGAGCGCCACTGAGCCGACCACGATAGACACCAGCAACAAGCCCAACAACGAGAAACCGCGTTGGCTGCGAGGCAGCGGATGCTCAACTACCATGTTGATGCCCTCCTAAATATGGGATGACGGACAAAGCTGCCATTCACTGAAAGCCACCGACGCGTGTGAGGTCGCTGAAATTCATCCAAACGAAGATCGCTTTGCCCACGATGTTGCGGTCGGGCACGAAGCCCCAGAAGCGCGAGTCCTGCGAATTGCCGCGGTTATCGCCCATCATGAAGTAGTGTCCAGCTGGTACTTTGCAGGTGACATCATTGGCACTGTAGGCGCAGTTTTCCCGGAAAGGAAAGTCGCGCTCGGCATTGCTGGCATAAAAAGGCTGCAATCGCTCGTCGGCCAGTATTTTGTGTTCAAGCTCACCGAGCTTTTCGCTGAACTGCGCAGCGTAGCGTTGGCTGTCGTCGTTGTAAAAATCGGGCAACGGACGTGTCGGCACGATCTCTCCGTTGAGGTAGAGCTGCTGGCCACGGTAGCTGACCTCGTCCCCGGGCACACCAACCACGCGCTTGATGTAATCGATGCTGGTGTCCAGCGGGTAGCGGAACACCATCACGTCTCCCCGTTGTGGGTTGTGGTTGTCGACAATTTTCTTGTTGATGACCGGCAAGC
>JAOTTZ010000075.1 GCA_029864165.1 Burkholderiaceae bacterium | reverse complement strand
GTTCGCTGGCCGCGCCGTGGTCGTCACCTACTGTCCACTGTGTGGCACCGGCATGGCTTTTGACGCCGATCTTCGCACCGGCGCCACCAGCTTCGGTGTTTCGGGGTTGCTCTACAACAGCGACGTGTTGCTCTACGACCGCGCCACCAAATCGCTGTGGTCGCAATTGCGGCAAACGGCTATCAGTGGCCCGCTCAAGGGGACGCGACTGCGGGCTGTCCCGCTGTCCCATACCAGCTGGGCCGATTGGCGTCGACGCCACCCCGATACTGAAGTGTTGTCCACGGAGACAGGTTTTAACCGCGACTACAGCCGTGACCCGTATGTGGGGTACGAAAGCGTACCGCGGCTGATATTCGACGTGCAGCACCGCGACGATCGCTTTCCACTCAAGGAGTGGGTGCTGGGTATCGAGGTGGACGGTACGTACAAAGCCTACCCCTTCAGCGTATTGGGCCGCGCTGTCAATGCGCGTGGCGAATTGCAGGATACCGTTGCCGGCCGACTCCTTCGCATCCGTTATGACCCCGCCCATGGTCACGCCGAGGCCTTTGACGCTCAAGACAGGGTTTGGCCCAGCACGATGGCATTTTGGTTTGCATGGGTCGCTTTCCACCCTGCCACCGAAGTGCTGCATTCCCCTTAGAACCGTGAATAAGGCAACGCGGGGTTGTCTTATTCACGGTTGTTCTTAGAAACTGTTTTCAAATGAAACCAATCGCTTGAGCAGCAAGGCGGCCGTGGCGATTTTGATGCTGCACCACCACGGCCAACAAGAACCCTTGCGTGTCCACCGCTATGTGTCGCTTGCGACCCCTGGTTTTCTTGCCCGCGTCATAGCCGCGCTGCCCCCTTTCCCCGTCGTCTTGACCGACCGCGAATCGATGATGGCCACCGTCGGTCTCGGGTGACGACCAGCGCGCGTGCGGGCCTGCTCGCGCAGCGCCTTCAGTGCGCGCTCCCATGTGCCACGCTCGCGCATGCGTCGGTAGTGCGAATACACTGTCTCCCACGCGCCGAACTCACGCCGCAGCTGCCTGCATGGACAGCCCGCCTTGACGACGTACAAGATCGCATCGGTCACCCGGCGCAGCCCCATTGCCACCGGCCGTCCGCGTCGGCTTGTACGCTGCGTCCATAGCGCTGGCTCCAGCACCGCCCATTGTTTATCCGCAAAATCACTGGGATACGACAACTTTCCCCTCCTGTGTTGCACACACAGCTAAGGTTCTCACAGTGCGCATAATTTGAAAACGGTTTCTAAGGCTCGTTTCTGCGCATGATCAACCGCACGCTCCGCACGCACGCCGCGTTGCAGGCGTTTGTACTGCACCGCTACGATTGGAGCGAGTCGAGCTTGATCCTCGATTTGTACACGCGCGAGCAAGGCAGGCTGGCGGTGGTCGCCAAGGGCGCCAAGCGGCCGTATTCGCAACTTCGCTCGGTGCTGTTGCCGTTCCAGCGCATCCATGTTTCATTGGTACATCTAAGGCTGCCCACTGACGATGGCCACCTGCCCGAGGTGCAAACCTTGCGCACCGCCGAGTGGATAGGCGGCGTGCCCATGCTGACCGGTGCGGCCCTTTTTTCGGGCTTTTACTGCAACGAATTGCTACTGAAATTGCTGGCCCGCCACGACCCGCACCCAGGGCTTTTTGATGCCTACGCGCTGACACTGCCGTCGCTGGCCGAGACAGAAGATGCGAAGGTGCAGGCCGCGTTGAGGGCGTTCGAGCTCGCGCTGCTCAATCAGGTGGGTGTCTTGCCCGATCTGAGCCGGGTCACTTTGACCCAACAGCCAGTCGGCGAAGATGACCAGCTCGCGCTGCTTCCCGAAGCTGGCGTCACTGCTATGCGTGCTGGCGATGCGGTTCTGCCTGGCCGATTGCTGATCGGCATGCAAGCCGCCCTCGAACACGGGAGCTTGCCAGCGTTGCAGCACGCTTGCATGCCGGCGCTGCCTGAGCTGAAGGCCACCTTGCGAGCGCTGCTTCACTATCATCTGGGCTCGCCGCTGCTACGCACGCGGCAAGTGATGTTGGACTTGCAGGCCTTCGAACCTATCCGTGAACACTTCCCTCACCCCCGGCCTTGAAGCGCGGCGCGCGCGTACTGCCCTGTCGGTCAACTTGAACGTGGTGGCGATGGTGCGCAACCGGCGTACGCTCGCTATTCCGAGCGTGACGCGCGCTGCTGAGCTGGTACTAGAGGCCGGCGCGGCCGGGGTCACGGTGCACCCACGACCCGACGAACGCCATATTCGCGCTGCCGATGTGCGCGCGCTTGCCGAGTTGATGAAGCAATGGCCGCAGGCTGAATTCAACATCGAGGGCAATCCCTTCCACAACCTGATGAACTTCGTGCGCGAACTACGCCCTCAGCAATGCACCTTTGTTCCCGACAATGAGAAACAACCCACGTCGGATCATGGTTGGAACTTGGGCGCCGATGCCGAGCGGTTGGCGCCATTGGTTGCCGAGGCGCGCGCGCTGGGTGTGCGCGTCAGCTTGTTCATGGACCCGCAGCCAGGCGCCATGTCGCAGGCGCGTGCGTTGGGCGCTGACCGTATCGAGCTTTACACGCAATCCTATGCAGCGGCTCACGGCACGCCAGTGCAAGCCACTGAGCTAGCGCGCTTTGCCGCGGCGGCCGAGGTTGCACAAACGCTGGGCCTGGGGGTCAATGCCGGGCACGACCTCAACCGCGACAACCTGCGCGATTTTCTGACTGCCATACCCTATGTGCTGGAGGTATCGATCGGTCACGCGCTGATGGCTGATGCGCTGGAGCTCGGCTACGCCGCCGCTGTGCGCGAGTATCTGCGTTGCATGAATCCCCGATGATCTATGGCGTAGGCACCGACATTTGCGACATCCGCCGCATCGAGCGCGCGGTGGAGCGCTGGGGCGAGCGCCTGGCCGGCAAGGTCCTGCGCGCGCAGGAAGTTGCGATCTTCAGCGACCGTTACGCTAAAGCGCGGCCCCATGGCATTCGTTACCTGGCCACCCGATTTGCGGCCAAGGAAGCGTTCTCCAAGGCGATCGGCTTGGGTTTGCGCCTGCCGATGACATGGCACGGCTGCGAGATCGTCAGCGCAGCGAGCGGCAAGCCCGAGATAGCATTGCATGGCGAATTGGCCGAGTGGTTCAGCGCGCGCGCCATGTGCGCGTACCTCTCGGTGACCGATGAAACCGACTACGCAGTCGCTTTCGTTGTTGTGGAAGTCAAGGATTGAGGAACTCTATGCTCACCAATAACATCTCCCAAGCCCCTGTCGTGCTCGATATTGAAGGCCTGACGCTCACGGCCGACGACCGGCGGCGTTTACAGCACCCCCTCACCGGCGGCCTGATCCTGTTTGCCCGCAACTGGCAGGACCGTTCGCAACTCACCCGCTTGACGGCCGACATCAAAGCGGTTCGCAACGACGTACTGATTTGCGTGGACCACGAAGGCGGCCGCGTGCAACGTTTCCTGACCGATGGCTTCACACACCTGCCGCCTATGCGTGCCCTGGGCGAGCTGTGGATGCAAGACGGTACCCGTGGGCCGGGCACGGGCGCCATGTCGGCGACCCGAGCCGCTACGGCGATCGGCTACGTTCTCGGTGCCGAGTTGCGTGCTTGCGGAGTGGATTTGAGTTTCACGCCGGTACTCGACCTGGACCACGGGCCCAGCGGCGTGATCGGCGACCGCGCGTTTCATCGCGACCCGCGTGTGACCACCGTGCTGGCCAAGAGCCTCATGCATGGTATGTTGATGGCGGGCATGGCCAACTGCGGTAAGCACTTCCCCGGCCACGGCTACGTGCGTGCTGACTCGCACTACGAGATACCGCTTGACGACCGGTCACTCAACGCCATTCTCGCCGACGACGCGCTGCCTTATGACTGGCTGAGTACAAGCTTGTCCAGCGTGATGCCAGCGCATGTCATCTACCCCGAGGTAGATGAACTGCCCGCTGGATTTTCGGCGCGCTGGCTGAAAGGCATACTGCGTCAGCA
Source organism: Burkholderiaceae bacterium (assembly GCA_029864165.1). Classification (GTDB taxonomy): domain Bacteria; phylum Pseudomonadota; class Gammaproteobacteria; order Burkholderiales; family Burkholderiaceae_C; genus CAIKUF01. The sequence goes on along the minus strand of JAOTTZ010000075.1, from coordinate 3,554 downwards.
ACTGAGCTTTCCCGGTGCTATCTTCAGCGATGATCTAAGCATGCAGGGTGCCCGGCAAATCGCCGGCGTGCAGCTCAGTTATGCGGCCGCGGCCGTGGTGGCACTCAACGCAGGTTGCGATTTGGTGCTGCTGTGCAACCAGTCTGTCGATGGCGGTCAAGCGGTTGATGCGTTGCTGTCTGGTCTGGCTGAGGCCCAATCGCGTGGTGCGTGGCGTGCCGACCCAGACAGCGAGGCGCGTCGCTTAGCCCTGCTGCCCAAGGCGGCTCCGCTGACTTGGGGCGAACTGATGCACTGCGCTGAATATCAGCACGCGCTGGAGCTATTGCCTTGAGATTGCTTGTTGACGGCCGTGACGCGGGCTACTTCCAAGCAGGGTGCCGAAAGTCGCGATAGCTGAGTTCGACAGTGGGTTGCAAACACTGGAACGGTGTTGTCACGCCAGGCGCCAGCGGCTGTTCGCAGACCCGAAACAACTGGCTGGCCTCGTCGTTGTGGAACTCCTTGAGGCGCTGCGCCAAATAGAGTGCTCGTTGATGGTCGCCGGCCTGGTACAGCGCGCGTGCCCACGCGGTCATCAACCGGGTATCCAGCAGATAATGCGTGGCACGGTTGAAAGACGCGGGGGCTGGGGCGGGGTTCTCGACGGCGGTGACCGCGGCATAGTCCGCGTGGTGGGCAAACAACCAACTGCGCTGCCCGTCGGCGATGCGCCGGTCCAGCGGCGCTGCTTGCTTGGGCGGTACAAAGATCGCTACCACGCGCATGTAGTCGTACAGCGCCGCTGAAGCACCCGTTAAGAGCAGCGCGGCGGCCAGCCACAGCGGGCGTGTGGCCCGTTGCTGCGCGAGCGACGGCGCGGCAAGCCCGGGCAGTGAACCGCCCAAGCACAGGCCAAAGGCAAACGCTGTCGGCAGCAGGAAGTGCGCATACCAAAGCGGGTACTCGAGCTGACTGTGCAGCGCCATCAACAAAACCATCACGAAGGCGCAGCGCAGCGTCAAACGGGCAGTGGAGTCATGGGCATCGCGCCCCGCGGTGTACGCTCGCCACAGCGCCCAAATCAACAGCGCCAGCAGGGCCGCGGCCATCGGCAGGCCTACTTCGACCGCGAGCTGCAAGGGCAGGTTATGCGTGTGGTCGAAGAAGGCCACCGGCCGGTCGGGAAACGGCGTCAACGTCCAGGCGAAGTTGAATTCACCCCAGCCCACGCCCAGCCATGGGCGCTGCGCAATCAATGCCAGCGTGTTCGACCAGATGGCAAAGCGCGAGCTGGAGATGTCGCCTTTGGTTAACTGCGCGTCGCCGCCAAAGAAATGCTGGCCGTTGTCGGACCAGGTTTCGAAACCCGCCCAGATCAGCGCAAACACAAGCGGCGAGCCTATCAGCAAGACGCGCGCCCTGCGCGACAGGCCCTTGTCCACGCCACCCCACAGTGCAAGCAGCAACACCCCCAACATTCCCGTGCGCGAAGCGCTCAGCACGATGCCCGTGAGCAGGACAGTGCCCAAGCCGACAGCGACAGGCGCCCCGAGCTGCCGCCTCTCTGCCATCCACACGAGGGCCACCAGCGACCAGAGCAACAGGCTGCTCAGATGGTTGGGTTGGCGCAAGTTGCCGACAGCGCGGCCCGGGACTGAAGTCGCTGCGATCAGCGTCGCGTTGGCCCATTGGTTGACCTCGGCTACCCACTCTGGCGCGAAAAGTTGAATTCCACCCAGCGCCGCGCTCACGACGCCGGCAACCAGCAAAGCGACGCTCAGCGCATGAAACGCCTGCGTCGCTTGCCCATGCCGGGCGAGCGCGGCGGCGGTGACCACCACCAAGGCGGTCGCCGCCAACGTACCGAGCGACGACAGCGCGAGTGACCAAGGCAAGCCGGAGCACCAAGGTGATACCAAGGTCATCAGCGCCATCAATGCCAACGCGGCGAGCAGGCCGCCGAGGCCACCGCGCCAGGGCCAACCCGACGTCACGCTGGGGGAGGCCAGCCACAGCATCCAAGCACCCCAGCCCACGTAAGCAGCAACCTGGTTCAGAAAAGTCGCTGAGGGCGGCTTGTTGAAGGCCAGCAGCATCGGCAAGGCCACTGCCGCGCAGGCGGCTCCCATCCAGATGGCAGGGGGTGGAATATGCACGGGAGCGGTGTGGGCGTTGGACATGCGAAAGACAAAAGTGTGTGTGACCGGTGCCACCATTGTGCGGTGGTCGGCGCAAGTTCCGGCATGGCCAGCACCGAGTCGCTGACAATGCAAGCTTGGCATGAGGTGAGCACCATGAAACTTTTGTTCATTGCCGACCCGTTGGAAAGCTTCAAGATCGCCAAGGACACCACGTTTGCGATCATGCGTGAGACAGCTATGCGCGGCCATACTCTGTTGGCCTGCGAAGCGCAGGATTTGATCTGGCAAAGTGGTGCACGCGTCAGCGCTCACGTGCGCGAGATCACGCTGACTTCGCAGGGGCGTGACTGGTTCGTGGCGGGAGACGCTTCAGCGGTGGATCTAGCCGACGTCGACGCGACTTTGATGCGCAAAGATCCGCCCTTCGACAACGAGTACTTCTACGCCACGCACTTGCTGGAGCAGGCCGAGCGGGAAGGCGCTCGCGTCTTCAACAAGCCTCGCGCGCTGCGCGACCACCCGGAAAAGCTGGCGATACTCGAGTTCTCGCGGTTTATCGCGCCCACCCTCGTGACGCGCGATGAAAGCGACATCAAGCGCTTCCATGCCGAGCATCAAGACATTGTTCTGAAGCCGCTCGATGGCATGGGCGGCATGGGTATCTTCCGTGTCGGCCCTGACGGTCTGAACCTTGGCAGCATCACCGAGACCCTGAACCGCGGCGGCGCACAAACCGTCATGGTGCAGCGCTATCTGAGCGCGATTGTCCAAGGCGACAAGCGCGTACTGGTGATCGGCGGCAATCCGGTACCGTTTTCGTTGGCGCGCATCCCCCAAGGCAGTGAAATTCGCGGCAACCTGGCAGCCGGTGGCAAGGGCGTTGCACAGGCCCTCAGCCCACGTGACCGCGAGATCGCCGAAGCGGTTGGCCCGGTACTGGCTGCCCGTGGTCTGTTGGTGATCGGCTTGGACATCATCGGCGACTACCTCACAGAAATCAACGTTACCAGCCCGACTTGCTTTCGGGAGATCACCCAGCAAACGGGGCTCGACGTGGCCAAAATGTTTGTCGATGCACTGGAGGTCGAGTTAAAGGCATGATGTCTTGTTAATCTCGTGGACGCTGCCTTCGCCGGGTGGCGGTTTTGGGCTTGGCCGGTCAGCATTGCCCGCGTCGCGCTCCGATTGAACGAGCGCGTGACCCCATCAACCCGCGGGCGATATCGTTGCAACATTGAACGCGTCATCCACAAATGCGTCGCCCCCGGCCGTGTGGATACGTTTCTTGCACTTACAACTCAGACCTCGCAATTCGGCTATCGTGCCGTAACCCTAAACATGGGATTGCGTCACCGCGCGTTCCGCTGTAGGGTGGCGGGTGGTATCCTGGATTGCGTGGGCCCGTGTTGACACGGAAATCGATGACGGAAT
>JAOTTZ010000074.1 GCA_029864165.1 Burkholderiaceae bacterium | reverse complement strand
GTGGTCGACCACATTTGATGCGTAATGTGGCGTCAGCCCATATGTGGCGCCCGGCGGTTGCGCCCTCGAAAGGTCGGTCGCGGAACGCCACATAGATTTCTGCCTACAGCGATCGCAGGAACTGCATTACGTCGGCATCGGCGCGCCAGCGTTTGGTGGGCGTGGGCCCGTCGGTGACCTCGCACTTGGCAAGCGCGCGAGCCTTCCCCTCCAGGTCGAGCTCGGCGTACACGTTGGTGGTTTCGAGCGAGGCGTGACCGAGCCAGGCCCGCACGGTATTGATCTCGACTCCTGAGCTCAATAGATGTGTTGCTGTCGAGTGCCGAATGCTGTGCGGACTGACCCTCTTGGTCGCGAGGGTCGGCATCGTGCTCTGGACCTTCATTGCGGTACGTTCCACCAGCGCGTGAACACCGAAGCGCGTCATCGGTTGCTCGCAGCGATTGAGGAAGACGTGCTCTTGCGGTGATCGGTCGACGACGAGTGCGCGCAGTTCACCTACAGTGGCCGGCCACAGCGGGCATTGGCGGCGCTTTCGTCCCTTGCCAAGGATGTTGACGCTGGAATGATCAAGATGCAGGTCTGCGATGGTTAGCTCCGACGCCTCGCTGGCGCGCGCGCCCGTGTTGTAAAGGAACAGCAGCAGAGCATATTCCCTTCGGCCTTGTGCGGTGCGCCGGTTCGGGCAGGCCAGCAGCGCATCGATTTCCGCCTTGTCGAGATATGGCACGGTTGCGTGAGTACCCTTCTTGTACGGGATACAGCGAACCTGTGCACACCATGCAATATGCTCCGGGCTGTGCTCGCCGATGAAGCGGGCCAAGGCATGAATGGCGGCAAGGCGCTGATTGCGCGTGGCGATGCCACAGCCGCGAGAGGTCTCGACGTCACCGAGGAACTCCCGCACCAGCTTGGATGACACATCGACCACCGCCAGTCGATCTACTGTCTTGTGCAGCCGCGCCGACACGTAGGGCAACAGCTGGCACATCGTGTCTCGGTAGCTGCGTCGCGTGTTCGCAGCGAGATTGCGCTCGCTCACCAGATGCTCGAGCAGGAACCGCCGAATCCATGGGCCCAGCGCGGTAGTCTCACGCATGATCGGCACCCCCGAATGTGAACCGTTCAAAGCGCAGACTGGCTTGTTGCAATAGTTCCGGCGTCATGGCCAGGTAACGCTGCGTACCGGTGATGTGCACATGGCCGAGATACGTTGCCAACTGAGGCAATAGGCGTTGCACATCGGCGCCCTCGCGATACCAGCGCACCAGGCGGGCCAGAGCGAACGAATGGCGAAGGTCATGCAGCCGAGGTTGGTAGCGAGCCCCGTCGGTGCGACGCACCCCGGCCTGCTCGCGGATTTGCTTGAACGCCTCTTCGGCGCCAGCGCGCGAGGGGCGCTTGCCTCGACGCGTCAGCAGGAATGGCGCGTCCGGTCCGACCGGCGAACGCTTGCAACGTAGCAACGCATACTCCCGCAAGACCTTCGTCAGATCCATGCCGGTCGGCACGAGCCGCGTCTTGTAGAACTTGGTCTCACGGATATGAAGCAGACCATCTTCCAGGTCGACGTCGGCTATGTCCAGGTTCAGCGTCTCGCTGATGCGCAGACCCGATGCGTAGAGCAGCAAAAGCAACGTTCGGCTCGTCGAGGCGCAAATGTTGCAGCGGACGCGTCCGGCCGCGGCCTCGAGAAGCCGCTTGATCTCGTCCTCGGAATAGATGTACGCCGTAAAAGTTTGGGGGCACTTGGCCACGGTGTTAGGCAACGGCAATTGGTGGCAGTACCCTCGTGCGAGACAGAAGCGATAGAAGCCCTTGAGCGCGCTGAACTTGCGATGCCAGAACCGCGTCATCGGCCCGTTGCCATCAAGGAAGACGCGCACCTGCCGCGATCCGATTCGATCGAGGTCGACATTGCCGACGCTCTTGCTGAATGACTTCAGCGTGCGTGCTTCAGTGGCGAAGCGCATTCCCAAGGACTGTTTGTAAACCACGTAGGTCGATACGGCCTGGTCGACCTTCATAGCAGACCTCCCAGGCTGAAGTCGGCGACTTGGCGCAGACCGACCAGATCGACCTTTGCATAGGTGCGCGTGGCGTAGGGACTGCGGTGGCCGAGGTGGTCGCCGATCTGCTTGAGCGACAGGCCTTCTGCCACCAGATGAGTCGCGCACGCGTGGCGCAACGCGTGTGGTCCGTGCCGGGGACAGCGAATATACAGGGCCCGCATCCGTGACGCCACCAAGTGGTGCAAGCTGCTGGGAGCCAATGGCTTGATTGGTGCCTTGATTGTCAAGAACAGGCTGCGTGAGGCGCAGCGTGGCCTGACCTGCTGCAGGTAGCGAAGAATCGAGTTACCGACGTCGGTGGTCAGCGGGTAGTCCTGCTTGCAACGCTGCTTCGGGCGCGTCACGTGCAGAATATCCCGCTCCCATTCAATGTCGTCCACCGTCAATGCAACCACCTCACCGCACCGCAGACCGTACACGGCAAGCAGCAACAGGATGGCTCGATCACGAATGTCCTGGGGTCGGTCGGTCTGGGTGCTGGCGACCAATCGTTGCACGTCGTCCCATCGCGGACCAACGGGCAGCGCTTCGTGCTTGAACAGGCGCGGCCCTTCAATTCCGGCGGCGAAGCGGTGACTGCAACGACCTCTTGCGGCCATATGGGCAAAGAACGATCGCAGAGCACTTGCAGCCGTCGCGATCGATACCCGACACCACCCTTGGGCGCCCCTCCTCGCTAAAAAAGCATCAACTTGCTCCAGGGTGGCTGCGCCGCTGGAGCCATCTTGCTCGTCGAGCCATGTCAGAAACGCCTGGACATGCCAGCAGCGGTTATGGACGGTGTGCGGCGACAGGCCTCGTTCCAGGCGCATGTAGGCGGAGAACTCGTCAACGAAGTCGGCGCCGGCGCTACGCATTACGGGTGCGGCCTCGAGACGTCCCAGGAAGCGCAGCCAATCAGTCGCGACCTGCACGAACCTCTGGCGGCTGAAGCGTGCAGTCCTGATACGACCATGTCGTCGTTGATGGCGGACCCAACGGTCGGCAGCCGACCAGATCTCCTCGGGTGCGAACGCCCTTGTGCCGTCAATATCCAGGCGCTGCGCGACGAGCAGAAGTTCGCTCGCCAGATGCAGAACCGACTCCCGCGCGGCACCTGCCTCTGCACAGTGAGTGACGAAGCGATCGCGCTCCTCGGCAGCGGGTCCATTGAGGTGGCGAACCAGGACTCGCGAATAGCGATACAGCGTCTCGAACATGGCGGGATCTCCTGTGTGAACTGAGGGGATCCAACGCTACAGCCAACGAAATCTATGTGGCGTTCCGCGACCGACCTTTCGAGGGCGCAACCGCCGGGCGCCACATATGGGCTGACGCCACATTACGCATCCGGCTCTCTTCCGACACATCAAGCCTTCGCGTTCGAGCGGTCGCGTGCAGACGGCATCAGGCGTATCAGCCCCAACTTCTCGTAGAGGTAGTGGTCGGAGTATTGGCGGTACCCCGTTCCCCGTTTGCCACTGCGCCTTCGCAACCAGACCCGTAGACGCCGCGCCGTGTAGCTGTCGATGTCGCGATAGATTCGCCCCACCGGCCCCTGACTGAAGTAGTTCGACCAGCCGCGGAGGACGGGATTGAGTTCTTCAACCCGCTTCTCCACGGTCGTCTCATTCCATCGGCGCGTCGTCTCGTCGTGGATACGACCTTTCAGCTTCTTGATCGCCTTCTTGGACGGCGCCGTCCCCCAATAGGAACGGCCGCCACGCCCATAGAAGCGACCTACCGTATAGCCCAGGAAGTCGAAGCGCTCCTCGGGCAGCTTGACCAGCCGTGTCTTCTTTTCGTTGACGGTCAGGCCAAGCTTGGTCATCAGACGCCTCATGGTCGCCATCGCTTCTTCACCTCGCCCTTGCGGGCACAAGATCACGAAGTCGTCGGCGTAGTTGACTACCTCGGCATGCAGCCGCCGCGCGTGACCACCACCGTACCAGGCCAGCATGAAGCGGCGAAAGTACAGGTTGGCCAGCATCGGCGAGATCACGCCATGTACACAAAAGCGAACTTTGACCCAAGCTCTGACTTGGTGGCGAGTGTATGCCCGGATCGGCAGGTCCACCAGAGGATCGGGTCGAAGTCGGAATCGAGTGCCGGATAGTGATGCTGTCGTCGCCGACGATGACTTCCTTGACGAGCAATCTGACGACGCGCTGTCGTTGCAGCACATCCAGGCCCTGGACCTGTGTTCGCAGCCGATCCAGGAATTCGCCCAGCGTGTGCGCCAAGCGCAGGTAGGTTGCTTGATCGGCGAGTTGGGCGCTCAGTGATTGGAGTTCCGCCCTCAGCCGCGCCTCACGTTGGCGCAACTCGGGCATGCGCCGGCGTAGCTCGTCCAGGCTGAGCAGTTCTTCCTGGTAGGCTGTCAGCAGCCGCTCGACGCGCCGTTGGACCTGGAGCATCTCTCGGGTAAGTCTGTCTTGGTGCTGCTTGGCCGGATGCGACGTGCGCGCCGCGTGTACACGGCGGGTCAGTTCGGCCTGAACCAACGCTGGGTCTTCAAGCAGTCGGGTGACCTCGGCCCACACCGTGTCTTCCAGCAGGTCGAGCCGGATGGGGTTGGCGTTGCAGCGTGCCTGGCCTTGATAACGCCAGGCGTCTGAACCCAGGCACCGGTAGTAGTAAATCTTGCGCGCACTGCTGCGCGTGGAGGTGCGATACAGCGCGTAGCCACAATCGGCGCAGTGCGCCAGCCCCTGCAAGATGCTCGGCTCGACCGTGCGGCGTGCAGAGAACTTCTTGTTGTCCTGCAGTCGCTCCTGCGCCAGATCGAAGCTGCGTTCGTCCACCAGCGCTGGCACGGGAATCTGGATCCACTGATCCTTGGGAGCTTCCTGCGAAGGGTGAGCGCTGCGTCGCGATGGCTGCCCACGCACGCGTGCGGTGCGGTTGTCGCGATGCTGACCCGTGGCCTGTTGTGTCTTGCCGAAGCAGGCCATGCCTCGGTATGCCGGGTTGCGCAGCATCGCCCAGATCGTCGAGCGCTCCCAGCATGTTTGCTCCCTCCTCGTGGGCACTCCCAACTCATTGAGTCGGCGCGTTATCGCACCGATGCTCAACGATTGTGTGGTGTACAGATCGAAGACCTGGCGCACCACCTCGGCCTGCGTCTCAATGACCTCGTAGTAGGCCGCGCGCTCCTCGGTCTTGCGTATGTAGCGATAGCCGTACGGGGCACCACTGAGCACGCTGACCTCACCTTGCTTGGCACGATGGCGTTTACCGCGGCGCGAACGCTCCAGGATCTGGGCACGTTCGTATTCGGCAATCATGCCCTGGAACTGCAATAGCAATTGATCCTCGGGCGATTGTGACTGCGGCGCTTTGATAAAGATCGTCTGTACGCCATGGCGCAACCATTCCTCGGTCAGCAGCACCTGATAGGCGTACTTGCGGCTGAGCCTATCCGGCGACAGCACCAATACCGCCTGGATTTGGCCTTCGGCGACGAGGTCACGCACGCGCTCCAGTCCGGGGCGAACCAGCGTGGCCCCGCTGAAACCCTCGTCTTCGAAGATCCACTCAGCCGGTACGCTGTAGCCTTGGCTTGACGCGTACGCCACCAGTGCTGCCGTCTGGCTGGCGATCGTCTTGTCCTCCTTCTGCTGATCGGACGATACCCGCGCATAGATCGCCGCTGTCTTCATAGCCGTGTTCTCCTAATCGGGGCTGCCCACCTGTGCGGCGGGTGCGCTCGGGAACCAAGATGTCATAGACCTGTTCGAGTTTGGCGCCCAACAGACGATCAAAGCAATACTCGAGGCGGACTTGGCAGCGGTGCTGGCGCTCAGCCACGCCGGCGCTCCCGAGCCAGCAAGGCCGAGACGGCACGTGAGACCACGTTGCCAATGGTTGATCCTGATGCACGCGCGTGGACGCGCAACTTCGCCGCGACGTCCTCGGGCACCTTCACAGTGATGGCCACACTGGGCGCTGCGATCGGCAGCGGACGCTTGATCGCCTGTGCCCCCTGCAAGTAGCGATAGGCTTGGCGCCGCGACAACCCGAATTCTTCGGTCAGCATCGCCGCGGCTTGCGTGAGCACCTGACCTTGACTGAGCAGATCGAATGCAGCGTTCAAGCGTTGAGCCCTCTCGACACCATTGGATCGTGACATTGGACGTAAACATATTACTTTTTGCGTCTCAAGTCAAGAATCAAGCGCCCGCGGCACAACACGACACGTCGTTCAAACTCGAAGTTATCTTTTGCGTAAGGGGCGTGATCACACCCCCTTGCGGGGTGCCACGGTTCGTGTCGCGCGCGACCGTCGTGCGGATTTCGCCGCCGCCGTCCACACGCTCGACGACCGGTGCGTCGAGCCACTGGCGGATCGTCGCCAGCACCGTCCCGTCGGCGACTCGTCGTGCGACACAGCGCACAAGCTCACCGTGGGGGATCGTATTGAAATAGTCGGACAGATCAGCGTCTACAACCTCACGCGCTCCACGGTCGGCAATGCCGAAGTGGATGCGCCGCAGCGCCATCTTGGCGTCCATGCCCGCGCGGAAGCCGTACTGCCAAGGGAACAGGTCTTCTTCGAAGATCGCCCCCACAACCAGCAGCACTGCCATTTGCGCGACCCGGTCCCGAATACACGGGATGCCTAACGGCCGCTGCCCACCATTTGCCTTGGGGATCCACACCCGCAGCAGGGGCGCACACCGATACTGTTTGGTGCGCAGCTCCTGTCTGAGTCTTTGCAGCCAGCTCGCAAGCCCGTCGGCCTCGATATCCTCGAAGCTCTCGCCGTCCACCCCCGGCGCGCCGCGGTTCGCGCAGCACCGCCGATAGGCTTCGAACAAGACATCGTCGCGGTACACCTTGTCCCACAGACTGTAAAACCGTGCGGCTGCTTCGCTCTTGGCTTTCGCCTGTAACGTGCTCTGCAGGGTTCGAACCGAATCGAGCGGGGCTGATAGGCTCGCGCCAGTCCCCGGGCTCTTCCCGCTTTGCACCTTCGCATCGAAACAGGGGGCCTTCGCTCCACCAGCGTTACCCAGCTTCATCACTAATACACCCCCATCCGCCATCCGCAACGGCCGACTCCACCCCTCACGAGGTCGTCGTTGCCCGGCTGCCGGCCGGGCACCACCACGGACTTCCCTTGTTGCACGATCGATCGGTTGTCATGCGTGCTGCCACCACTACCCCGGTGGACGCGGTGCCTGCGTTTCACGCTCGCTTCGGCACCGCCATCGGCCTTCCCCGTTGTTATGGCGAGTCGGCATCCACGACGGCATTTCGAGGCCTGCTCAGCGTTCACTCACGTTGCGGCCCGCATGACCTGCTGGCCTCCATACGAGGCCTTTTCAAGAAGTGCTTCAGTCCATTCGTTACCTCCTGAACCGCCCCCTGTGCTTCCGGCTGGAGCGCGAGTTTCGCCGGGTCGGACTTTCACCGACGGATCAACCGTGCCTTACCAAGGCACACACAACAACGTCGCCGAACGTGCCGTGCGAGGGCCGGTGGTGGGGCGCAAGAATTTCTACGGTTCTGGTTCCCAATGGTC
>JAOTTZ010000073.1 GCA_029864165.1 Burkholderiaceae bacterium | reverse complement strand
AAGGTCGCGGCCTGAATAACTGCAGGCCAACGATCACACCTAACGACGAGAGACTGTATGAGGAACTTATGGGCTTGCTGAACAAGATCAAAGCCTGGGGCAAGGGCGATCGTCACTCCGACCAGGGCCGAGACGATGCGTCCTCCGGCGGCGACCGATTTGCTGCGTCGCGATTCGCGCCGACGGCCGGGTCGGGCGCGCGCGATTCCGCACTCAGCGACAGCTCGAAGCATCCGGCAACCGACTTGGACTCAGCGCTCAACTCCGAGGCAGCGCATACCGATACGAGCACCTTTGCACGCACGGAAGTCAATGTGAGCGGCTTTGCCGAATCGCGCATCGATCCCGTTCAGGCCATGCCGCCCACTTCGAGCAGCTTGCCGTTGATCGGCCAACGGCCTGTGGCGGATAGGCGGCGTATTATGGGCGTTTTAGTCCTTGTTGGCACTATCGGACTGCTAGCCACTGTGTTGTTGTCGCTGGTGTCGGTCAACAAGGGGTCGGCCCAGGTCGGCGCCAGCGGTCAGGCGCTGATGCAGTCCCAACGGCTTGCCAAGTCGGTGTCGCAAGCCATGAATGGCAGCGCCGCGGCATTTTCGGAGGTACGTGAAAGTTCCGACGTGTTATCGCATATGGTGCGTGGCCTGAAAAGCGGTGCCGCCGACATCGCAATTGCACCGCCCAGTGTCCAGGCAGCGCTCGACCCGATGTTGCCGTTGGTAGCTCGCGCAGAAAATAGCGCTGGCGTCGTGATCGCACAGCAAGACGCGCTGACTCGACTGGGCAAAGCGTTGCGTGCAATCAACCGACAGTCGTCGGAGCTGCTGGAAATCGCGGCGACGGTGGCGTCGTTGAAATTGCAGCAAGGTGCGTCGGCTGCCGAAATATCCGCAGCGAGCCAGCTTGTCATGCGGACCCAACGTATCGCCAAGAGCGCGAATGAGTTTCTGAGCGTTGACGGGGGGAGCCCCGAGGCTGCGTTCCTGCTCAGGAAGGACATGGAGACGTTTGGCAATCTTGCGCAGGGCTTGGCTGCCGGAAGCGCAGAATTGAGCTTGCCGGCGACTCGCGACGCGCAAACGCAAGAGCGCTTGGTGGCGTTGAATAAACTGTTCGACGAAACGCGTGTGCATGCGAACACCGTGTTAGGCAGTCTGAACGGACTGGCGGCCGCGCGCGACGCGCAAGCCACCATCCTCGCCGACAGCGAACCGTTGCGCAAGGGCTTGGAGAAAGTTCAAGAGATTCTTTCCAACGAAACGGGTTTTAGCGGCACCAATTTGCTGTTGCTGTTGTTATCGGCCGGCTTGATGATCGTCGGCGGTGTGGGCATCTTGCATGGCTACGTTCAGGACCAGAGGCAAAGAACCGGGTTGGCGGAAACCCAACGCCAAGAGGCTAAGCGTCACGCGCAAGAGGCAAAACGTGTCAACGACGCCAATCAGGCGGCCATTCTGCGTCTGATCAATGAGTTGCAGACCGTTGCCGAAGGTGACCTCACGCAACAGGCGACGGTGACCGAGGACATCACGGGTGCCATTGCCGATTCGGTGAATTACACGGTAGAGGAGTTGCGCAGCTTGGTCTCGCAAGTACAGGCTACCGTGGGCCGCGTGACTGAGACCACCCAACAGGTAGAGGACACCTCGACCGAACTGCTGGCGGCTTCGAGCGAGCAGTTGCGTGAGATTCACGAAACGGGCGAATCGGTGTTGAAGATGGGCGGCCGCATCAACGATGTGTCGGCGCAGGCGCAGCAAACCGCGCTGGTTGCGCGTCAGTCGTTAGAAGCGGCCGAGTCGGGTTTGAATGCGGTGCAAAACGCCATCGGCGGCATGAACTCGATTCGCGACCACATACAGGAGACTTCCAAGCGGATCAAGCGACTGGGTGAATCCTCACAAGAAATCGGCGAAATCACCGAGTTGATTTCCGACATCACCGAGCAGACCAATGTGCTGGCGCTCAACGCCGCGATTCAGTCGGCCTCGGCGGGTGAGGCCGGTCGCGGCTTTTCGGTGGTGGCCGAAGAGGTGCAACGGCTGGCTGAACGCTCTGGCGACGCCACGCGGCAGATTGCGGCGTTGGTCAAAGCCATCCAGACCGATACTCAGGACGCTGTGGCCGCCATGGAGCGCAGCACACAGGGCGTCGTAGAAGGGACCCGCCTGAGCGACGCGGCCGGCGCGGCGCTCGGTGAGATTGACCGCGTATCGCGGCAGTTGGCGGACTTGATCGAACACATTTCGAATCAAGCGCTGAGCGAAGCTCAGTCAGCCAATGTGGTGGCGGTCAACATTCGGCACATCTTCGCGGTAACGGAACAGACTGGCGAGGGCACGCACTCGACGGCACAAATGGTGCGAGAACTCTCCAAAATGGCCGAAGAATTGAAGAAGTCCGTAGCGCGGTTCAAAATCACCTGAGATATGGCAGATCTATTTTCAACCGCACGGCTACCTCAAGCCCCGCTGAGGGTTTGACATAGGGGTCTTATGGAAAGCCAACAATTGGAGACAGCGCCGGGAAACGGCATCGACCTGAGCGCATTGGCCTGGATACAGGATGAGTTACGCCGCTCTCTCGACGCGGCGCATAAGGCGTTGCGCCGGTTTACCAAGGAAACTGCGGTGTTGGCTGCTTCCGACGTTGATGCCGTCGATCCGTCGGTGTTGCGCGCTGCACGCCAGCAGTTTCACCAGGGCGCTGGAGCGCTTGAGCTGATTGGACTGTCGGCGGCAGCACAGGTGCTTCAGGCGAGCGAATCACTGGTACAGCGCGCCGCCAGCCGACCCAAGCTACTGAAAGAATCAGCGGTCGATACCATTGAACGAGCTTCGTTCGCGCTGCTCGACTACCTGAGTCGACTGTTGGCCGGCAAGTGTGTCTCGGCGCTGATGCTGTTTCCGCAGTACCGCGCGGTGCTTGAGCTGGCTGGATCTGACCGTATACACCCGGCAGAGTTGTGGAGTGGCGATTGGCACTGGGTTGATTTACCGCCAGATCCAAGCGCACAACAATTCCCGCCCAATACCGCCGTCCATCGCGCGATGGAAAAGCAGCTGTTGACGATGATGCGCGCTGGCACCGAGGCCGAGCTGGTGTCAGCTCACGACCGAATGAGTCAGATTTGCGCTGACTTGGGCGCAGGTGCTACTCAAACGCAGACAGCGACGTTGTGGAAGCTGGCTGCTGCGGTCTACGAGGCACAAGCCCAGGGACTGTTGCAAACCGATGTGTTCGTCAAGCGCTTGGGCTCGCGCTTGCTGGCCCAGCTGCGCATGCTTGAGCGCGGTGAGTCCGGCGTGTCTGAACGCTTGGCACGGGATCTGCTATTTTTCTGTACGCAATCAGCTGCACCCGGTGACGGCCGCCCCGCGCCGCGCCTCGCGGCAGTACGCCGGGCGTATCACTCGACCGACATCACGCCAGCCGATTACACCGTCAGCATCCTGGGACGCTTTGATCCGGCTTTGATCGCGCAAGCGCGCAAACGAGTGGCCAGCGCCAAAGACGCATGGGCCGCGGCGGCCGGCGGCGAGAGGCAACGCTTGGCAGGGCTTACCGAACAGTTCGCGCTCGTTGGCGATTCGCTCAGGCGCCTCCACCCTTCGGGTGAGTTGTTGGCCCAGGGGCTGCTCGACGCCGTGGGGCAGACGCAGCGCAGCGGCACGTCACCATCACCGTCGCTGGCAATGGAGGTGGCGACAAGCTTGCTGTATCTCGATGCTTCGTTGGCAGACGCAGATTTTGACGGTCCGCAGCAAGAAGCGCGTGCAAGCCGCCTTGCTGACCGTATGGCGGCGGTATGCGCCGGCAATTCCCCCGAGCCGCTGGAAGCCTGGGTGGAGGAGTTGTATCGCCGTGTTTCCGACCGACAGACGCTGGGCAGCGTAGTGCAAGAGTTACGTACGTCTCTGTCTGAATCAGAAAAACTGATAGATCAGTTCTTTCGCAACCCGAGTGATAAACAAGTTCTGATTCCCGTACCGGCGCAGTTGTCGGCCATGCGCGGCGTACTGTCGGTACTGGGGTTGGATCACGCCTCGCAGGCCGTATTGCGTATGCGAGACGACGTTGACGGCCTCATTGCCACCGAGATCGACCCCGAGCGCGCGGCGCGTACCGGCACCTTCGACCGGTTGGCCGGCAACATGGGAGCGCTAGGATTTTTGATCGACATGTTCAGCGTGCAGCCCGACATGGCCAAGTCGTTGTTCGTGTACGACCCGCAAGCCGGCACGCTGCGCCCGGTCATGGGGCGAACCACCGCGCCCGTTCAGTATGGTGAACCGGCAGCGACCCGCGATGTGGCGCCGCGTCTGGTTGAACAGGTGCAAGCGCTGGCGCTCAACATAGCGCACGACGAATTTTCCCAGCAGGAGGTGGTCAGTGAACTCGGGCAGTTGCTGCACGAGGCGCAAGTCACCGACCAGCCTGCGCTGGTGTCGGTCGTGTCCGATGCACAGGCCGCGTTTGAGGCCGCGCGCGATAACGCTGATGTAAGCGCGGCGCGAGCGCAGCTCTCCGAGGCACTGGTCGAATACGTTTGCACAACCACCGACGGCGCAAGCCGACAGCCACTGCGGGTGGCACTCGCCGACGACTTTGTGCCAGCCCCAGTGGTCGTTGAGCAGGAAGATGCGCAGCAAGAAGACATCGGCATGCGCGATGTTTTTCTCCAGGAAGCGCGTGAAGTCCTCGCCGACGCCCACACTGCACTCGATGCACTCGACCACGCGCCTTCCGATTTCACGCAACTCGCGGTTTTGCGGCGTGCGTTCCATACGCTCAAGGGCAGTTCGCGCATGGTCGGCCTGAACGATTTTGGCGACGCCGCATGGGTCTGCGAACAGGTATACAACACGCGCATTGCTGAGCAACGCAGGGCCGACCCGCCATTGCTCGAATTTTCAGCGCGTGCGCTAGAGGAACTGGGTCGCTGGGTAGAGGCCATCGCCGACGCGGCCCCTTTCGATCATCGGCTCGCTTCCAGCCTGAAGGCAGCCGCCGATGCGCTGGCCGCACCGCTGGAGGAGCTGCCTTCGGGCGTGACCACGGCAACCGACGAGGCGATCAGCATCAGTACTCATCTCGAGTTTCCTCCCAATTTTCCCGCGGCCTCCGACCTCGATTTGTCACCTGATTGGGGTGTGTCATTCGAAGCTGTGCCGACGCAACACACCGAAGAACCCAGCGATTTTCCACCGGTGGACCAGCCCATTGACGTGGCCACAACGACTGCGTCAGAGCCATTGCACCCGCCCCTCAGCGATTCGGCCGGGGATGGCACGACGCCACCGACCAGTGACCTTGCTACGTTCGATCTCGGAACGGAGGATGCCGCTGTTCCCGCTGCGGCCACCGCGCAGCGCGATGGCGAGCCCGAGCACGCGCCTGTTCTCGACGACGATACGGCCGAGCGCGACACCACCACGGAGCAACCCGAAGCAGAAATAGAAACCAAGTCGGAGCTCGAATTTGCCGCCGATTACGCGCACGACGAGCAGACCCGGTTGATCGGGCCGCTACGCATCAGCATTCCGCTTTTCAATATCTACCTCAACGAAGCCGACGAGTTGTCGCGCCGCCTATGCACCAAGCTGGCAGAGTGGGCGATGGAACTGCACCGACCCGTTGGTGAGGCAACTGTCGCGCTGGCCCATTCGTTGGCAGGCAGTTCGGCCACCGTGGGGTTCGAAGATTTGTCGCAAATTTCGCGAATGCTCGAACATGCATTGTCGCTCTCGCAGGAACGGGGACATGGTACCGCCGAAGAGGCGCAGCTTTTCATAGACACGGGAGATGAAGTTCGCCGCCTTCTGCACCAATTCGCTGCCGGTTTTCTGAAAACGCCACCCGCTGAATTGCTGGCCCGGCTGAGCGCGCACGAAGCAGACGCCAGCTTGCGCATGCGCGCGCTCGGCCCTACCGACGCGTCGGTGGCGGATGAGCAAAGCGATTTTCCGGCATTGGATTTTTCCCCTGCCGCAAGCGAGGTGCGCGTTGAAACAAACGCCGCGCTGGCGGTCGATGAGCCCGAACCGCCACACTTGCTTTCTGAAGGCGAATTGACAAACGACTTTGGCGGCGACCTGTCGCCTGCTGAAACAGGCGCCAATGAGGCCCGCACTGCTCGGGAAAGTAGCTTCGGCGCGCTAAGCGACTTTAAACCACTGGCCGACCTGCCCATTGAAACGGCTCGTGTGCTACCCTGGCCCGACGCCGCGCCGGCTGGCAGCGATGGCATCGACGCTGTGGATGCGATCGATGCAGAACTGTTTCCCATCTTCGAGGAAGAATGCCAAGAGCTGCTGCCGCAACTGGGCACCAAGCTGCGCGAGTGGGCGTGCCACCCGGACGACAGTGCGGCACCTGCGGCGGCCATGCGCGTTTTGCACACGCTCAAAGGCGGCGCTCGCCTCGCGGGCGCCATGCGTTTGGGCGAGCTATGCCACGTCCTTGAAGGGCGCATTGAGTACTTGCTGGCTCATCCGCCTGTGCAGACGGCGGACTTGGAGTTGCTGCTCGGTCAAAGCGATGCACTGACCACCATGTTCGATGCACTGCGGTCCAGTGATGCCCAGGCTACAGCGGTCGCTGGCCCCACTGGCGTGCCGCCGCCCACTGTTGAAACCTCGGAACCGCCATTGGTCGATTCAAGTCCAGCGCCGCCGCCCCCAGAAAATGGTTTGATCGTTGAAGCGACAACGCCCAGCGCTACAGCACCTGGTGCGACTGAAACGGCGCTTGGTACTGATCGGCCTGACGTCGACTGGTCGCGTTTCCCACTCACAGCGGAAATTGCGAGCACCGCCGAACGCGCTACCGCACCGGGCGCGCAAGCCGTCGTACGTGTGCGAGCCCAGTTGCTCGACGGGCTGATCAACCAAGTCGGTGAGGTGAGCATCACGCGCACGCGCATCGAGGCTGACGTCGGCCTGGTCAAGGGGTCGCTGACCGACCTGACCGAAAACCTGGAGCGCCTGCGTGGGCAGTTGCGCGAGCTGGAGCTTCAAGGCGAGATACAGGGGAACTTGCGCATGGAAGCTGCCAAAGTGGCGGCACAAGCGTTCGATCCGCTGGAATTCGACCGCTTCACGCGCTTTCAGGAACTCACACGCATGATGGCCGAGTCGGTTAATGACGTGGCCACGGTACAGCGGACGTTGCAGCGCGCGGTTGAGAGTACTGAGGACGAGCTGGCTGCCCAAATGCGGCTTATGCGCGACCTGCAAGACGACTTGCTTCGTACGCGAATGGTGGAATTCGAAAGTCAGGCCGACCGACTCTACCGCGTGGTACGCCAAGCCGCCAAGGAGACCGGAAAACAGGTGCGCCTGGACATCGTAGGCGGGTCTATCGAGCTTGACCGCGGTGTGCTCGAGCGCATGATTGCGTCTTTTGAGCATTTGCTGCGCAACTGCGTCACCCACGGCATCGAGGCTCCGCCGGTGCGTACAGCAGCCGGGAAGGACCCGGTCGGAACCATCATCGTTGCTTTGCATCACGAGGGCAATGAAGTCGCGGTCGAATTCCGGGACGATGGCGGCGGCCTCAAGTTGGCGGCTATTCGCGACAAAGGCATTGCGCTCGGTCTGTTGGACA
>JAOTTZ010000072.1 GCA_029864165.1 Burkholderiaceae bacterium | reverse complement strand
GGTAACTGAGCAATTCCAGTCTGCGGGTACAGAAAACATCGGGCTTGCAACAGATCGCTCAAAATTTAAGCAAAAAAACTCCATTGCAAATCAACAAGTTACGAGATTTTTCCGGCTTCTTGACGGGCATTATGCCGTGCGAGGCTTTGATCGACGCGCTTGTGGAGTTCTCAACCCGCACCAGCCTTGAGATTGGCCATGGTTGATGCTGTTGAATCGAGCCTGGCGCCACCCATGCCGGCGCGTGCGTGGGGTGTCGCAGCGCTTGTGCAGGCGGTTGCCGACGCGTTGACGGCGCGCTTTGCTGTCTGTCATGTCAGGGGTGAAATTTCGGGTTTCTCGCGCGCTGCCAGCGGCCACTGCTACTTCAACTTGAAGGACGCCGATGGGCGCAGCACCACCATTCGTTGTGTCATGTTTCGCCGTGCCGCCGGGTTGCGCGATTTCGACCCCGGCGAAGGGCAACTGGTTGAAGTTCGCGGGCGCGTTGCCGTTTACGAGCCGCGGGGCGAACTGCAGTTTGTCGTCGAGGCGATCGCGCATGCGGGGGTGGGCGCGTTGTTCGAGCAGTTCTTGCGCTTGAAGCGCAAGCTTGAAACTGAGGGCTTGTTTGATTCGGCTCGCAAACGGACACCGCCAGCTTTCCCGCGCCGGGTCGGCGTCATCACTTCACTCGGCGCGGCCGCGCTGCATGATGTAGCCAGTGTCTTCGCGCGTCGCGCACCGCATATAGGGTTGGTTGTTTACCCAAGTTTGGTGCAAGGTGTCGATGCTCCAGCATCGCTGGTCAACGCCATCCAATTGGCCGGACAGCGCGCCGAAGTGGACTCGCTGATCATTTGTCGTGGCGGCGGCTCGCTTGAAGACCTGTGGGCATTTAACGATGAGCTCGTGGTGCGCTCCATCGTCGCCAGCCCGCTGCCGGTGTTGTGCGGAGTGGGTCACGAGTCGGACGTCACGCTGGCGGACCTCGCCGCCGACCTGCGCGCACCGACCCCCACCGCGGCGGCCGAAATGGCCGCACCTCAGTGTGCTGAACTCTTACGCCAACTGAGCAACCACGCCCAGCGCTTGTCACGCGCCGTGGGTCATAGGATAGACACCACGCACCAATATCTGGACCGGCTTGGCGCGCGCCTAGCGCGTCCGACCGAGCGCATGGGCCGAGAGCGAATTCGGCTGGCCTTGCTGCACAGGCGTCTGCCGCAAGCTGTCGCCGCGGTACTGCGCGCCCAGCGTGATCTGCTGGCCCAATCCAAGGCCAAACTGATGCACGCCGGCACCCTGTCGCGCGCACGGCTAAAGCACACCGAGCAGCAACTGGCCACCCGTTTGCACGCGCTGGACCCATTGCAAGTGGTTGCGCGCGGCTACGCTCTGATCCATGCCAACGACGGGCAACTGGTGGTTGCCGCAGAGCAAATCCACGCCGGCGACAAACTGCGGCTTACGCTGGCCCGTGGCCCGGCAGAAGTCACGGTGGCGCCAACCCGCACCAATTTGTGACATGAAGGCCTGAGATGGGCTGTTCGCGCAGCAAGCTTGCTTGTCTTACAGCCCCGCGTTTTGCTGCGCCACCATGCAATACAGCATCGGGATCGACAGCATGGTGTTCGCGCGTGAGGCCAGCATGGCTACTCGGCCCGCCGCAGCCTTTTCTTCTGGGGTGGCAGTCACGATACCGAGCGCCCTCTTTTGCTTCGGCCAGATGATGAACCAGACGTTGAACGCCATCACCAGCCCAAGCCACATACCGATACCGATGGCGGTAAACGGTCGCTGCAACCCTAGTGCTGAGGCGACATAACCGTTCATGGTGGCCAGCAGCAAGCCCGTGACGACGGTAGCCAGCGCCGCCCAGCGGAACCAAAACAGCGCTGCTGGCGCAATCACCTTGCCGATGGCAGGTTTTTGTTCGTCGGGGATCTTCGGCATCGACGGTATTTGCACGAAGTTGAAGTACCACAGCAGTCCGATCCACATCACGCCGCTCAACACGTGCAGCCAGCGCATGAAAAACGCTCCCCAGGCGTGGTCGAACTGAGGAGTGCCACCCACCAGCAAGACGATCAGAATCAGCAATACAAGCCCAGCCGCAACCGTGCGTCCTACCGATTGAAAGATTACGCTCATTGATTGCTCCTCTCAGCGAATTGATAACCCCGTGACTATAGCGAGCCTCGATGATCTAGGCCCAACAACGCGATCAGCGATCCATCGCCAAACGAACCCCCGAACTGTTTGACTTTGTCCGCTTGCTGCGCGCCACATGCTTACTTTTTGTGCGCGTGGCAGCGACGCGCTTCGGTTTGGCACGCGTATAAATTACGACCTTCTGTCCGGCTGTGAACGTCGTCTTCGTTCGTACCTTGTTCCACTTTGCGACCCGCGATGCGCTCACACCGTGGCGTCTAGCCACCTTTGCCACGCTGTCACCCTTGCGCGCCTTGATCACCAATCTTCTGAGGCGGCGCCGTTCTGGCGTCAGTACCATCTTGCCGTTTTCGGCGATACGCTCAGAGACGTCAGCCTTGCGGTCAACACTACGCGGCACCAACAAGGTCGAGCCTGCCCTGACCCTCATGTTGCGTGGAATGCGGTTGACCTTGCGCAGCGCTGTCACGCTCATGCCGACCCGCTTGGCCACGTCGGAAAGTCTCATTGTCTTGGGCGCCACCCAGGCCGTCCAGCTTGCGAAAACCCCTCGGTGCATGGCCATCCGGTGGGCGAACTGGTTGGCGTTGTCGTACGGCAGTAAGACTTGTGGCGTGCCCGCCGCCAGAATCACGGGTTTGTTCATCTGCGGATTGAGGGCCTTGAACTCCTCAATCGAGACGTCGGAAAAGCGCGCGGCCAGATCGACGTCGATATCACGGTCTATCGGTACGCTCAAGAAATACGGGTGATCGGCCAGCTCTGGCAAGCTCAGCCCAAAGCGCTCGGGGTCGGAGACAAGATTTTTTATCGCCTGCAGCTTGGGAACATAGTGACGTGTTTCCCTGGGCAGCTTCAGGTTGCCGTAGGTAGCCGGCTTGCCCGCCCTGCGGCAGCGCTTGATCGCACGCTGCACGTTGCCTTCGCCCCAGTTGTACGCAGCCAGCGCCAAACGCCAGTCACCGAACTGCGAGTGCAAACGCGAAAGGTAGTCGAGCGCAGCGCTGGTCGAGGCCAGTACATCGCGACGGTCGTCGCGGAAGACGTTTTGCTTGAGCGAGAATTCCCGACCGGTGGCTGCCATGAACTGCCACATCCCCGACGCCTTGGAACGCGAAACTGCTTTCGGATTGAAGGCGCTCTCAATAAACGGCAGCAACGCCAGTTCGGTCGGCATTGCGCGGCGTTCAATCTCTTCGACGATATGGAACAAATACCGACCCGCTCGCTCGGTCATTCGCGCCACGTACTCGGGCCGCCTGGCGTACCAACGCTCGTGCTCACGCACCAGTCGATTGTCGAGACCAGGCATCGCAAAGCCGCGCCGTAGCCGCGCCCAGAGATCGCCGGGCTCGAATTCAGAATCCTGCTCAGGGGCCGACTCAGCGATCGGCGAGGGATCGATAAGCGTGGGGTCATCCGGCGTCGCCAGGCCGCGGAGTGGTTGCTCCCAGAGATCGGCTGGCTCGAACACGGAATCCGGGTCGGGGACCAACTCTGGAATCAGCAAGGAATCGATCGACGCGAAGTCATACGGCGTCGCGAACGCAGTCGTCTGCTCTTGCGCGGCGTCGAAAGTAACCGGGCGCTTCTGCGCCAGTAATACCGGGTCTGCTGACTCGGACCCCAGGTCACGCAACGCTATAACGTTGGGCGCCGTGGGACCGAGCGCACAGCCGACAAGCAATGGGCCACACAGTGCAGCAATCAGGCAGCGCCGGACTGCCAAGAGCAATGGTCGCGCAAAGCGGCTCAGCATCGGAAGCCGTTCTTCCACGACCGAAGCGCTAGCCGTACATCGATAGGCCTGTTGCTGGAGGCCTGGCCGACGTGTGCACGCCACCCGACCGTAAGTACCGCGCAGCGCATGAAGGGGTTGACGGTCAATTCGCGTTCTATGCTGCTGGGTAAAGTGTCTCACCGCTGAACACGCTCAGCTCAACATCAGTGACTGTACCCGATCAACATGAACTTCTCGCGGTTTGCCCGGTGTGCGAAGCCTAGATTTGCCAATGTGTATTCATTGGCGCAACACATCCGGTCCGTCAGCGGGCGCGGCAAATTCGCAGAACGACTTGTGTCGGCGGTTCGCAATGCGCTCAAACCAACGTACAGCAACGTGTCGCCACAGGTAAGCAGCGGTGCCTAGGAGCCTGTCGGGCTTGGGGTGCGTCGGCTGCAAATCGGTTTCAGCGCGGGCAGTTTTTGCCGGATTCGCAGCCCCATAGTGGACCCTATGGGGCAAGAAGCCGGTGAAAAATGGACTGCTGCAACCGATTCTCGCTTCGACGCCCCAAGTCCGACAGGCTCCTAGAACATCCCGAGAACCGATTGGCGGCAGAAAGCGATGAGGTGTCCGCAACATCGTTCTCGTCAGCCTTGCCTCGCGGCGCGTCAGCCTCAACCAGCGTCTCGCGCCCAAGTCCATGGCCGCGCGGACACATGCGAACGACGTTTGACGCTCGCACGTGATCACCGTGTTGGCGACTAGAATGCCATCCAAATTCAAGGTACGCGCGGCCAAAGCTGTTTCGATCTGGCGCTAGGAGCCTGTCGGCTATCGTCAAGCATCCAGACGTAGTTGTCTGTGAACGCAGGCAGTGCTGTGAAGTTCACCATGGCGGAAACTCGCGCGATGATCGGTTTGTCTCCCTGGTTGCAAACACCCGCCGGGCGCTACTTGCTGGCTTGGGAGCAAGCCCAGCTCGACCGTAGCGTAGCCGACATCTTCGGGTTTCACGCCCTGCAACTTGGACTGCCTGAACTCGACGGTTTGCGAGCCAACCGCATGCCGCAACGCTGGATTGCGCTTGACTCCTTGTGCAAGTTGCCTTTGTCCGAAAACACGACCCCTGACGCCAGCACCAATGCGGGGCAACTGGAACCGAGCGCCGTGAAACTGTACTGCGAGTTCGACGCCTTGCCGTTGGACAGCCAGAGCATCGACTTGGTCGTGCTGCCCCATACGTTGGAACTGACGCACGACCCTCACCTCGCTTTGCGCGAGGTCGAGCGCATACTGCGCCCTGAGGGCCGTGCCGTCATCCTTGGTTTCAACCCTGCCAGTCTGTGGTACTTGCGGCAAAGCGTTGGCTACTTACGGCGACGCTGGGCGCTTGGCGCTGCGCGGCCGCTTTACATACCCAGTGAGAACGAATTCATTGGATACCGACGCTTGCGCGACTGGTTGCGGCTGCTCAGCTTTAAAGTCGAGGGGGGGCATTTTGGATGTTACCGACCGCCTTTCAATTCAGAGCAGTGGTTGTCTCGCTTTACATGGATGGAGGCTGCCGGCGACCGGTGGTGGCCGGTGTTGGGCGCGGTGTACTTCCTCGTAGCAGTCAAGCGCGTGCGCGGAATGCGCCTGGTCGGGCTGGTACGCAACCATCGCGCGGTGCCGAATTCAGCGCCCGCGGCGGTTGCTCCTCACAACTAGGGCTATACATGAGTGGCCATGCAAGCGCGCGCCCCCTTGCGGAGATCAAGCGTCCGCAGGTCACCGTCTACACGGACGGTGCATGCAAGGGCAACCCGGGCCCCGGTGGCTGGGGTGCCTGGCTGAGCATAGGTGGGCACGAAAAGGACTTGTGCGGGGGTGAGAAGCGCACCACCAATAACCGCATGGAGCTCACCGCCGTGATCGAAGCGTTGGCGACGCTCAAGCGCACGTGCGACGTGAACGTCTACACCGACAGCGACTATGTGCGTAAGGGCATCACCGAATGGATCGATCACTGGAAAGCGCGCGGTTGGAAAACCGCCGATAAAAAGCCAGTGAAAAACATCGACTTATGGCAGCGGCTTGACGCCGCTCGCACCCTGCACCGGGTACAGTGGCACTGGGTCAAAGGGCACGCGGGTGACCCCGGCAACGAGCGCGCAGACGCACTGGCCAACCAAGGTGCCGAGCTTTTCCTTTAGGCGGGGCGGTGCGCCCCGGTAGCACGGCCTGACCGGCTGGTTTGCCCAGCAACTCTTGTGGATATTGCGGGGGGTTGACAGTTTGGACTATGCTCCGGCTACGGAGGAGTTTGCGTGGAAGTGCTGCAAGTAGACGTGTCCGGCCGACCACAGTCGTGGATTTCGGCCAAGGAGGCGGCAGTGATTTATGCCAGCGATGGCATTGCTTGGACGCTGGGCGAAATATTTCGAGTATTGCGCGGTGGTACGCAGCGCCGTACGGGTTTGCAATCACGCATAGAGGTGCACCCTATCGTTGCTGTGCGGGGCTGTGTGCCCAGCCGCGCCTGGCGGCAAGTGCCCGCATTGTCTAACACGAAGCTGTTTTCGCGTGACCGCCTTGTCTGCGCATATTGCGGCGGGCGTTTTCAGGTTGATTCGCTGACGCGCGAACACATCGTTCCCACCTCGCGCGGCGGGCTAGACAGTTGGATGAACTGCATCACCGCCTGTCGGCCTTGCAACGGCCGCAAGGGTAACCGCCTGCCTGAAGAAGCCCGCATGTCGTTGATGTATTTGCCCTACGTGCCCAGCTTGCATGAGGATATGATCTTGCAAGGTCGGCGTATATTGACCAATCAGATGGAATTTTTGCTCGCCAGCGTGCCGCGTACCAGCCGCTTGCACAGTTGATGCATACTCCTTTATATACGCGCTGGGAACCAACGCCTGTGGGGCGTTGGGTTGCTGTCAACGCTATCACCTGTTGCGGCGTTAGACGAACTTCTTGAGGAGATCACGCCATGCATCGTCTGCTTATCGCTTTTACTACCGCCTGCCTGGCTGCGTTGTCGGGATGTTCCACGACCAGCCCCGACGTCATCTCCCGCAGCGACGCGCAGCGCTTGTCGCAGGTCCAAGACGGTACTGTGCTATCAGTACGCCCCGTCACGGTGGAGGGTAGCCAGAGCGGCGGCGGTGCCGCTGCCGGCGCGGTGGTTGGCGGCGTTGCCGGGTCGTCGGTTGGTGGCCGGCGCGAGAAGGTCGCCGTCGGTGTCCTCGGTGCTGTTGCCGGGGCCGTGATCGGCAACGTGGTCGAGCGCGCTGCAACGCGGGAAGACGCCGTTGAAATCCTGGTGCAACTTAAACATGGTGAGCGCCGCGCTATCGTGCAAGCCAAGGGGCAAGAGAATCTCGCCGCAGGCGACCCGGTCATCCTGGTGACGACTGGCGGCAAGGTTCGGGTGACCCGGGCTCCGCAAGCGGTTCGGCGCAATTACTGAACCGCGGTCAGCGTAAAAGAACATCGATTCGTTCGGCTTGGCGGGTGCGAATATCGCTGGCCAGGACACCGGAAATCGCCGCCGACGTGACGGCGACGGGTTTCTTTTTTCCAGAAAGCAAGACACGGTATTCCCGAACGTGGCAGGCATCTTTGCCAAAGGTGTTTTTCCGCTCGGGGTTGTGGTAAACGACCAGGGTTGTACCCAATAGCATGAACGCGTAGGTGTTTTCTGGCAGGCGAATCGAACTTCGCCGGTGCTGGCGGTCGCTGTGTTCCAGCAGCGTTTCTTGGT
>JAOTTZ010000071.1 GCA_029864165.1 Burkholderiaceae bacterium | reverse complement strand
CAATGTAGCGCTCGACCAGGGCCTTTAACAGGGATTTCGCGCGCTCGTCCAGCATGTGCTTGATTTTAGGGCGCGCTGTGGCTGTCGCGGGGCCGTGAGACCGCTCTGCCGTTCTAGTGTAGTGTTGCATGCTATGCGGTACTTATAAAACCGATGCGTTTGGGCCTGTAGCTAGGCGCAAACCACAGCAATAGCCAAAGCTATTGCGAGGATTTGCAACGACGCTATGGGGCCAAAGGCGCAGTTTTTAAGTGCTGAATAGCGTGCAACACTACACTAGGTTAAATTCAGCGCATGCCAACCTGTTTTCGCCACGCAGCACTTGTGGGCAAGTATCAGACTCAAGGCATTCGAGAGGTGCTGGAGGGAATCGCGCGTTTCCTGGTGCTGCAAGGACTCCAGGTCTCGCTGGAAAAGCAGACCGCGCACAACACGGGCATCACGAGTTACGGGGCGCTGGAAGCTGCTGCACTAGGCTCGCAGTGCGACTTGGCCGTCGTGTTGGGCGGCGACGGCACCATGCTGGGCATTGCGCGCCAGTTAGCGCCTTTTGGGCTACCCTTGATAGGCATCAACCATGGGCGGCTGGGTTTCATCACCGACGTTTCGGTAAGCCAGTACGAGCAAGCCCTGGGGCCGATGATTGCGGGCGACTACGAGGTCGAGCACCGCAGCATGCTAGAAGGCAGCGTGCAGCGCGGCAGCGAGCTCATCTTCGAAGGGTTGGCGATGAACGACGTGGTTGTCACCCGCAGCCACAGCGCCAGCATGGTCGAGCTCAAGATTTCGATTGGGCCCGACTTCGTCAGCAACCTGCGCGCCGATGGCTTGATCGTCGCCTCGCCCACCGGCTCAACGGCTTATGCGCTTTCAGCGGGAGGGCCGATACTCCACCCTGGCATCGCTGGCTGGGTGCTGGTTCCGATTGCCCCGCACACGCTGTCGAACCGCCCCATCGTGTTGCCGGATGTGGATGAGATCGGCATTGAAATCGCGGCCGGGCCCGACGCCAACGTGAATTTCGACATGCAAAGCCTGGCCAGCCTTCTGCTCGGCGACCGTATCAGCGTGCGCCGATCAAAACACCAGGTGCGCTTTTTGCACCCGCGTGGCTGGGGCTACTACGCTACGCTGCGCAAGAAGCTGCATTGGAACGAGGGGGGCGGCTGATGCTGCGCAGCCTTGCCTTGCGCGATTTCGTGATCGTTACCGGGCTCGAAGTCGAGCTTGCGCCGGGATTTTCGGTGCTGACCGGAGAGACCGGCGCCGGCAAGTCTATCCTGATCGACGCGCTGCAACTCGCGCTAGGCGAGCGCGGCGACGCCGGCGTAGTGCGTGAGGGCGCGGCGCGCGGCGAAATTACAGCCGAGTTCGACGTACCCGCGGCCTTGCACCCATGGTTGCGAAACGCGGGGTTCGAGGAGCAGGACTCGGTGCTGCTGCGTCGCCTGATCGACGCACAAGGCAAGAGCCGCGCGTGGATCAACGGCAGCGCGGCCACAGCGGCGCAGCTGCGCGAAGTGGCTGAGCATCTGGTAGACATACACGGACAGCACGCCTGGCAAAGCCTGACCCGCAGCGCCTCGGTACGTGAGTTGCTCGACGCCTATGCACGCATCGATACCGCGCCGCTGGCAAATTGCTGGTCGCGCTGGAAGGCCGCAGGTGAGGCTTTGCAGCGAGCCAACACTCAGCAGGCCGAGTTGGCGCGTAACCGTGAACGGTTGGCTTGGCAGGTCGGTGAGGTCAATAAGCTCGCGCCAGCTGCAGACGAGTGGGAAACGCTTAACGCGGACCATAGGCGGCTGTCGAACGCGCAAGCTTTGATCGACGCGGCCCGGACCGCACTCGCGGCGATTTCTGAAGGCGACGCAAATGCCGACGGACTCACCGGCGGTGCACTCGACGCGTTGCGTGTCGTGGCTGAGCACGACCAGCACCTGAGCGACGTGGTAAGCGTGCTCGAAGGTGCGCAGGCACAGTTGCACGACGCCGCGAGCACGTTGCGCAGTTACTTGCACCGCACGGAACCCAATCCCGAGCAGTTGCTTGCGCTTGACGAGCGGCTGTCGTCGTGGGTCGGCCTGGCACGCCGCCACCACTGCGCGCCACAAGAGTTGCCGGCGCGGCTGGCGCAGTGGCACGACGAGCTACAGGGGCTGGATGCCGCCACCGATCTGACGGCGCTAGAAAGCACGCTGAATGCGACCACTGCCGACTACACGGCCGAAGCGGCTAAAGTTTCCGAAGTGCGCCAGCAGGCCGCGCCACTGTTGGCTGAGGCGGTCACGCAAGCAATCAATCAGCTGGGTATGACGGGTGGTCGTTTCGAGGTTGTGCTGCAAGCCTGCGACGCTCCGCAGTCTTTCGGGCAAGAATCGGCCGAGTTCATGGTCGCGGGTCACGCCGGCGCCACGCCGCGGCCGCTGAGCAAGGTGGCCTCTGGGGGCGAACTCTCGCGCATCGCACTCGCAGTGGCCGTCACCACCAGCCAGCTCGGTGCAGCCGGAACGCTGATCTTCGACGAAATCGATGCCGGTATCGGCGGTGCGGTTGCCGAGACGGTCGGCCGCATGATGAAGCGCCTTGGCCAAGACCGGCAAGTATTGGCAGTCACCCACTTGGCGCAGGTGGCGGCGAGCGCCGACCATCATTACCTGGTATCCAAGGTCACGCACAATGGCGCCACTGTGAGCACCTTGCATGAAGTCAGCGGCGAGTCCCGGGTCAGCGAAATCGCCCGCATGTTGGGCGGCGAGCGACTCTCGGGCACCAGCCTTGCGCACGCGCAGGAGCTGCTGACGGTGGCTGCCGAAGGTACAAGCGCGCGGCGTAGCCGCAGGCGAGCGTGATGACGGGCAAGAGAAAAGCCAACGTGATCTCGCTGAAAGAGGTCTTGCAGCGGGGTGCGGCTCCTCCCTCACGCGAGGTTGTACTCGTCACCGGTATTTCTGGCTCGGGCAAGTCGATCGCGCTGCACGCGCTGGAAGACGCTGGGTTTTTCTGCGTCGATAACCTGCCGCCTGAGTTGCTACGCGACTTCCTCCAGCTTGAGTACGAACGCTTGGAGCGGCAGGTGGCTATCGCCGTTGACGTGCGCAGCGCAGATTCATTGCCGCATTTGTTGCCATTGCTGGAGGAGCTGCGCGGCGAAGGGGTGTTGATCCGTTCCGTTTTCCTCGACGCCAGCACGGATGCGTTGGTAAGGCGGTTTTCCGAGTCGCGGCGGCCTCATCCCCTGTCGGACCAGTACCCGCCCACGTTGCGCGCGCGCCGCAAGGAAGATGTAGCGCACGACGGCCGCCGCGGGTTGATCGACGCCATCGAGCTGGAACGCCATTTGCTGGCCGAGTTGCGCGAAGCGTCCACTGTCATCGACACCAGCCAGCTACGCCCGACGCAGCTGCGTGTCTGGATACGCGACTTGGTCCAAGCCGCAAAAGGCCAACTCACGGTGATATTCGAGTCATTCGCCTTCAAAAATGGCGTCCCGCTCGACGCTGATTTTGTGTTCGACGTGCGCGTGTTGCCCAACCCGCATTACATACGAGAACTGCGGCCGCAAACTGGGCGCGACCCGCCCGTGGCCGATTACTTGGGCGCACAACCCGAGGTGGCGGAAATGCTGTCGCAAATCGAAACTTTCTTTTCGCGCTGGCTATCTGCATTCATTGACGACCAGCGCAGGTACCTCACTGTTGCCATTGGTTGCACCGGCGGCCAACACCGTTCGGTTTACTTTGCCGAACAGATGGGGCAACGTTTAGCGCAGCGTGCCCGTACTTTGGTGCGTCACCGCGAACTCGACACCGGCGAAGCTTGAGTCGTACCGTTCGTTTTTAGGTTTAATGCTTGGCCATGGCCCGCGTATTGAGTAAGCGGCGCAGCGGCGCTGGCAACGCCACAGCATCACGCGTATCCATAGCCACCCATCGCCCCGGCGCCAGCCATGTCGCCTGCGGCTTGCGCGTAAGCACCGCTCGCTGGAGACGCAGCAACCAGTCGAAGTGAGTCAGCGAATGCTTGATCGCCGGCAGATCCTCTAACGGCGCATGCAACACATCAGCAGCGTCGCGCAACGCGGCTTCGCTGTCAAACAGCGGCAGTGTCCACAAACCCGCCCAGACACCCGCAGCCGGTTGTTGTTGCAGCCAAACCTGGCTACGCCATTCAAGCCACAACCACCAACTCTCGCGCTGTGTGCGTCGGAGCTTGCGTGTTCGTACCGGATAGTCCTCGGGCCTTGCGCTGCGCCGGGCGACACAACGCTTGATCGGGCACAGCTGGCAGCGCGGTGAACGCATGCTGCACAAGCTAGCGCCTAAATCCATCAAGCCTTGTGTATATGCCTCGATGCCTTCTTTGGGAAGCAGCGCTGTGGCCCGCGCCCACAGCGCGCGTTCATGCGCGGCTTCGGACAAATCGCCTTCGAAGCCGAGCACGCGGGTGAGCACCCGTTTGACGTTACCGTCCAATATTGCAGCGCGTTCGCCAAAGCAAAATGTCGCGATCGCCGCCGCCGTTGAACGCCCTATACCGGGCAGTTGCGCCAGTTGCTCGCTGCTGCGCGGGAACTCACCGCCATGAACGCTGACAACCATCTGGGCGCAGCGGTGCAGGTTACGCGCTCTGCCGTAGTAACCCAGGCCGCTCCACAGCACGAGCACTTCGTCCAGCGAGGTCGCAGCAAGAGCCGACACGTCGGCAAAGCGCTGCAAAAACCGTTCGTAGTAGCCGATGACAGTGGCCACCTGTGTTTGCTGCAACATGATTTCGGCCAACCACACCCGGTACGGATCGCGGGTGCGCTGCCATGGCAACTGGCTACGCCCGTGCGCAAGCTGCCAGGCAATTACCTGCTGCGCAAAGCCGGTCGAGCCAGGCTCACTCACAGCGCACTCACACTCGGGCCTGCTAACGCTAGGCAAGTCCGTGCGAACGGGGTCGTCACGCCACGGCGCGCTCTCGGGCTTGGTCAGAATCAGCGGGCGCGGGCTGTTCAGTGTCGCGCTCCCCACGGCGGGTATCTGCCAACGCATCTTCAGTCGCAGGGTCGATCTGGGCGTGCTCAAGCAAGTCCTCGACCAACTCGCCGGCATGGGAGAGGGATTGTTGCAGCGTCGCATCCTGCGCTTCGATTTCGCCCATGCGCCGTTCCAAGTCGCTTCTGACCGAGTGAGCCCGCTCCAACGCTTCGCGCCGCCGCTTGAAGCCAAGCATTCTCGCGCGCAATCGCGACTCCAAATGCTGCGATGTAGCCCTGTTCCAAGACTCCAAATTGGCATGGGCGGCTTCGAACACCACCACCAGCCGAGACACGAGCATGCTGCAGAACTCGTCCCTGAACCTTGGCTGAGCAAGGCGAAGCGCTTGCTTGAGTCCAAAATATTGTTCGTAGTTGTGCTCGATCAGACGCAACTCATTCATATAACGCGTCAAGTCAGGCTCGTGCTCGACGGCCAGCCCGAATCCGAACTCAGCGTTGAGCCGAGCAAACGACCCGTCGAGCATTGCGTGAATTTCTTCAGCCCGTGCTTGCGCTGTGCTCAGTGACTCTCGCAAGCGCGCACACATCGCCGAGAAAAACTTCTTGGCACCCAAGCGCAGCAACGAAAAACACACTTGCCGCATCTTTGCAGCTTCTTTGTGCAACCTGTCTGTCATCAACCCAAACAGCAATTCCTTGACCATGCGGCTATGCACCAATCGCAGTGCTTGAAGCTTTGCTGTGCACTGTTCGAAGTCTGCTTCTTCCACGTCCAAGCGCTGCAACATAGCGTGCATTTTCGCCCGGCTTTTTCCTCGCAACCCTTGCAAATCCAGCAACTGCCCATCAACCTGCCGGCGTTGCTCGCCGAAGCGCCGTTCAGCCAACGCTCGCAACTGCCGAGTGCTGTCGCATATCTCAGCTTGCAGCACCGTACACTGCTGCAGCAACAAAGAGCCAAGGGCACCCTCAAGATCCGGCACGCGACTGCGCTGCAGAGCCAGAACATCGCCTTCCACGCGCGCCATCAAAGCCTCGCGGGCAGAAAGGCCGAACACACGATCCTCCGAGAGCTTCAGGGCTTGCGCCGCGGCCTGGCGCAAGCGCTCTCTCCGAACCTTTTTTTGTTCGGCTGTGAGCAGCGTTTCGTGCGGTGTTTCGATTCCGTCGAGCACGACCAGGCACGACGACGCCCGCGCCGCAAGGTAGGCGCGCCAGATAACCATGTCGGACGCCGTGACTCCAGCAGCATCTGCCGCGAGAACGAAGACGGTTGCGTCTGCACCCGACAACGCGCTGTGCGCGAGTTCGGCTTCGACCCCCGGGGAACAGAGCCCCGGCGCGCACAAGACGACAAGACCTCGCTGTAGCAACGGGTGGGGATAGTTGACCACCGCGTAGCGCCAGGCCGGGATCTCGACCCGTGCTTGGCCGTCCAGCGTTGGTTTGTTTTCGGAATCCGTCTCGTCCCAACAACCGAGGACTTGGGCCTCGCGCTGCGATACCTCTTTAGTGCGCATCACTTCCGCCAGCGCGCCTGCCAGCTGGCTAGGGCTACTGCCCTGCAGCCGAACGTGAGTCCAGGCGCGGGTGTCGGTTTGCAGTTCTGCCACCGTCTTACCGCCCTGGCGCGACTCGATCGGCAACATAGACAACCCCGGCAGCTGATTGGCGTCGTATCGCAGCTCAACCGGGCACTCGGCGTCTCGCCCCACCGTGGCGGGCAGTACGCGCCGCCCGGTATCGGCAAACAAAATGGCGTTCACCAACTCCAAGGCGGAGTGAGAGAACTGGGCAACAAAAGCCACCTTCGACTTGTCGCCAGTCAAGCGCCGCCGCATTGAGGCTACCAGCTCGCGGCTTGTCGCGTCGGATAGACCGTGCTGATCGAGAAAGGCGCTGAAACTGGCCAGCCGCGGCTCTAAAGCGCTCTTCCAACAGCTCAGAGCGTCAAGACTGGTAGCGAGCGAGGTCGTCATATGGGGCCAGCCTATTTAGTTTGGATCGTAGCGCACATCATCACACGGTAGTCCGCTCAGTGCCAAAATTGATACAACTGCTAACAAGCTGCTGAAAACAGTTTCTTGGTCTCTACCTGCAACTGGCGCCGCACTCGCGTTCTGTGAGCCGTCTCGGGGAGATACCGCCACTGCGTGCCTTGTTCACCCAACGCCTGTCGACAGACAGGGCCTAAACTGCGACGCGTGGTGCGCGTTGCATCCAATGACGAACTGAAAGGAGGTTAGGCGAACACGATGGAGATTGCCAAGAAGCAGGTGGGCCTTTGTAAACAAGGGAAAAACATGGGCGCGCTGAATACGCTGTTCGCGGATGACATCGTTAGCGTGCAGGCGGTGGCGATGCAAGGCATGCCGCAAGAATCCAAGGGTTTCGCGAACGTAAAAGGCAAGAACGAGTGGTGGGTTGCCAATCACGAGATCTATTCCGCGTCGGTCACTGGCCCTAGCCGCTTGGCGCGCATCACGCCAACTCCGGCCTATAATGGGCGTCCCTTGCGACCGTCAGCTGTCGTAAGGTGTCTCACAGCGGCTCAGAGCTTGTTGTGTTTCGCACGGCGTGGGTACTGTTTCACCCGCGACCGCAAGTCGAATTTGTAGCCTGTCAGGCCTGTGGCCCGGCGCCGGCTCCATACCAGG
>JAOTTZ010000070.1 GCA_029864165.1 Burkholderiaceae bacterium | reverse complement strand
CTCGCCCCCCGAGGCGGGTATTTGCGTCCGTGCGGTTCAGCACTTTGCCGGCGAGCTGCCCATGCTCGGCGTCTGCCTGGGGCACCAGAGCATAGGCGCGGCTTTCGGTGCCAAGATCGTGCGGGCGCAACGGCAGATGCACGGCAAGACCAGCGTGGTAACGACTGACGGTAGCAGCGTCTACGCTGGCCTGCCACGACAATTCACTGTCAACCGCTATCACTCGTTGGTGATAGACCGCGCTTCGATGCCGGCTTGCCTGGCCGTGACTTCGACCTCGGAGGACGGTGAGATCATGGGTGTGCGCCACCGTGAGTTTGCCGGCACCGCAACGCCGGTTGAGGGCGTGCAGTTCCATCCCGAGTCCATCCTGACCGAGCATGGACACGCGATGCTGAAGAACTTTCTGGCATTGGGATGCGCATGATAGAACTGCGAGTGATAGGGTCGCCCAGCGCCGCGGCCCACCTCGCCGGCGAGTGTTTCTTCGGCCAGCGGTCACCCACCGTTACTATCGCTCAGCACCCAAAACTGAACCGTTAACGAATCGGCCCTAGCCATCAACCGATTACCGTCATGCCTATTACCGATACCGAAGCTCTGGCCCGTGTCATCGACCACCGCGAGATCTTTCGCGACGAGATGTTGGTGCTGATGCGTCGCATCATGAGCGGCGAGATGGCACCGACCATGATGGCGGCGATGCTGGTGGGTCTGCGCGTCAAGAAAGAAACCATCGGCGAAATCACCGCCGCTGCGCAAGTGATGCGCGAGTTCTCGACCAAGGTCGAAGTGGCCGACCGTCGGCACTTAGTGGACATCGTCGGCACCGGTGGCGATGCCTCGCATACATTCAATATTTCGACCTGCAGCATGTTCGTCGCCGCTGCCTGCGGTGCCCGCGTGAGCAAACACGGCAACCGCAGCGTTTCCAGCAAGTCCGGCAGCGCCGATGTGTTGGAGGCGCTCGGCGTGCCGTTGTCGTTGTCGCCACAGGCTGTCAGCCGCTGTATTGCCGACACGGGTATCGGCTTCATGTTTGCGCCCAACCACCACCCTGCAATGAGGAACGTGGGCCCCGTGCGCAAGGAACTCGGCGTGCGAACGATTTTCAACATCCTCGGGCCTTTGACCAACCCTGCCGACGCGCCCAACATTTTGATGGGCGTGTTCCACCCCGATCTCGTCGGCATCCAGGTGCGCGCCTTGCAACGGTTGGGTGCCGAGCATGCACTGGTGGTCCACGGGCGCGACGGCATGGACGAAGTCACCCTCGGCGCTGCAACGATGGTCAGTGAATACAAGGACGGCGCCGTTACCGAGTACGAAATACACCCCGAGGATTTCGGCCTGTGTATGGCCAGCAGCCGAGCGCTGAGGGTTGAGACGCCCGAGCAGTCTAAAGCGCTGCTGATGGCCGTGCTCGACAACAAGCAGGGGCCGGCGCGCGATATCGTCATGCTGAACTCGGGCGTTGCGCTGTACGCGGCCAATAGGGTTCCCAGCATGGCCGATGGCGTAGCGCTGGCGCGCGAGGCGCTCGCCAGTGGCGCCGCGCGCGCCAAGATGCAACAGTTCATCACCTGCGCGCAAGCGCTTCAAGTGGCATGAACAACATCCTAGGGGGAATCGTCGCAGTCAAACGCGACGAGATTGCCGCTGCCAAGATGCGGTGCTCGCTGGCGTCTTTGCGCGCTGATGCGCAAAGCGCCGAGCGGCGAGCCGATTTGCGTGACTTCGTCGCTGCGCTGCGCGCCAAGCGCGCTGCTGGCCAGGCAGCCGTGATTGCCGAGGTGAAGAAAGCCAGTCCGAGCAAAGGCGTGCTGCGCGAACACTTCGTGCCCGCCGAAATCGCGGCCAGCTACTCGCAACATGGCGCGGCCTGCCTGAGTGTGCTGACCGACGGCCGGTTCTTCCAGGGCACCAGCGCCCACCTGCGACTGGCGCGCGCGGCATGCGCTTTGCCGGTGTTGCGCAAGGACTTCACGATCGACGAGTACCAGGTGTACGAGGCCCGTGCGATGGACGCTGACTGCATCTTGCTGATCGCCGCTTGCCTGGATGACTCGCAGTTGGCCGACCTTGAAGCGCAGGCGCATGCACTGGGCATGGCGGTGTTGGCCGAGGTGCACGACGCTGTAGAACTCGACCGCGCGCTCAAGCTCACGACCCCGCTGATCGGCATCAACAACCGCAATCTGCAAACTTTCGAAGTCACCCTCGACACGACGCTGAGCCTGTTGAGCCAAGTGCCCGCTGACCGTGTGCTGGTTACCGAGTCCGGCATACGCAGCCGGGCCGATGTGCAGGGCATGCGGGGCGTGAACGTGCACACCTTCCTGGTCGGCGAGGCATTCATGCGCGCCAGCGATCCGGGTGCCGCGTTGGCCGAACTGTTCGCGTGACCGCGGATGACCTGCCGCAGGTATTGCGCTTGCTGCCGCCGGCGTGGCACGAGCGATTGCCAGGCTGGACCGCTAGCGCGCAGTCCGACCTGATCGACCGCGTGCGTGCTGTCTCAGCAGACCGCTTCATTGCGCCCGCGGATCCATTTCGGGCACTGCGGATGGTGGCGCCTGATGCCGTCAAGGTCGTCGTCATCGGGCAAGATCCCTACCCGACGGCAGGCCAGGCCGACGGGCTTGCGTTTTCGGCCGAGCGCAGCACGCGTCCCTCGCTGCGGCGTGTCTTCGATGCGCTCGAGAACGATAGGCCGGGTTGGCAGCGGCCTACCGGCGGCCGCTTGGACAACTGGGCACGCCAGGGCGTGTTGCTGCTCAACCCCGTGCTAACGGTCGAAGTAGGGCGCAAAGAAAGCCACATGAGCGTCGGCTGGCAGGGGTTGACTGCCAGCGTGGTCAAGCTGCTGTGTCTGCGCGGGTCGCCGCCCGTATTTCTCCTGTGGGGCAGCAAGGCACAGGCGTTTTATTCCGACGCAGCGTGCCCGACCGAAACGCCTCCCACCGTGTTGCGCACCCGCCATCCATCCAACGACTTTCGCGGCGACTTTATGCGCGACGCCAGCCATTTCATGGCCACCTCGGACCTGATCGACTGGTGGACTTTATGACCGAGCGAGGGGCCTCCCCGTTTAGGGCCTGTTAACACGCAACCCGAACGGGAACGGGGCTGTCAGGCCGCAGGGCGTCGTTGCACTCCTTGCCCAGACGGACAGTCTGCGCTACGTCGTGCGCCTAGCCCCGCGGCCTGACCGCCCTGTTCGCACGGACTTGCGTCAACAGGCCCTAGACAAAGAGTGAATACAAACAGGATATACAATACGAATCGTTCTCAGTAGTATTGGTTATACGTCCATCAGCGAACTTGATCCCGCAAGCCTAAATGAACGCCTCGGCCATTGCACTCGTCGGCCATCCCAATGTCGGCAAATCGGTCTTATTCCATCGCCTTACCGGGGCGTATGTCAACGTCTCTAACTACCCAGGCACCACGGTAGAGATAGCGCGCGCTGCAACAAGTTTTGATACCGGCGTCGATCTTATCGACACCCCTGGGGTACTGACGCTGCCCGCGCGCAGCGAAGACGAGCGCGTCACCATGCGCGCTTTGCTCCAAGAACCTTTGCACACCGTGATACAGGTGGGTGACGCCAAGAACCTGCGCCGCACACTCTCCCTGACCGCATTGTTGGCCGAGTTGGGTGTGCCTTCCTTGCTGGCGCTCAACATGCAAGATGAAGCTCGCTTGCGCAGCGTGGTGGTGAACACGCAGGCGCTGTCAATCGCGCTGGGGATACCGGTCGTCGCTACCGTGGCCACCAGCGGCGAGGGGATAGAGCCGCTCACGAAGCGTCTAACCGACGCGCGCATTCTGCAACCGCTGCTGCGGTACAACGCTACGGCAGAAGCGGTGACTGCCGACTTGGCCGACCGCATTGCAGCGCACGTGCGCTCTGTGCGCCTGAGCGCACGCGGGCTGGCGCTACTGTATCTGGGGCAAGACTGCGAAGTGACCGCTTGGTTGCAGGGAGCTGCAGGCGCAGCCTATTCCGAACTCGAAGCGGCCCGGTGGGCAGCGCAGGCCCAAGGCGTCACCCCAGCCGCCCTGGCGCACGAACGCAGCCAGGCTGTTGACAAGCTCGCCGCTCGCGTTAGCACTTGTGCCGAGCCGACTGCGCAGTCTAGCCCGCGACCGTCGCAACTGGTAGGGCAATGCGTCATCCACCGCGTGTGGGCATGGCCGATTCTGCTCGGCGTGTTGTTTGCGGTGTATCAGTTCGTAGGCGTCTTTGGCGCCGGCACGCTGGTGGAATTGATGGAGGAAAAGCTCTTCGGCGGAGTTCTCAACCCAGCCATTTCGCAGTTCGTGCAATCTCACGTCGGCCTGCCTTGGCTGGTCGCCCTGCTGGTCGGGCCGTACGGACTGTGGACGATGGGCATGACATACGCGCTGGCGCTGATTTTGCCCATTGTCACTACCTTTTTCATCGCCTTTGGTCTGCTGGAAGACTCGGGCTACTTTGCCCGGCTGGCGGTCCTGGCCAACCGCCTGTTCAAGCTGATCGGGCTCAATGGCCGCGCCGTGCTGCCGATGGTGTTGGGGTTGGGCTGCGTGACCATGGCCACGTTGACCACGCGGATCTTGCACAGTCCGCGCGAGCGCCGCATCACGATTTTTCTCATGGCGTTGGCGATTCCCTGCTCGGCGCAGCTGGGGGTCGTGCTCGGGCTGCTCGGCAAGATTTCATTTACTGCCACGTTGATCTGGGTAGCGTCGGTGGTGGCTGTGTTGATGCTCGCGGGCTACTTGGCCGCGCAGCTCATCCCCGGCCGGCGCATTCCGCTGATCGCCGAAATGCCGCCCATGCGTTTGCCGCTGGTCGGTAACGTTACTAAGAAAACGCTCGGGCGTTTGAAGTGGTATCTGATCGAGGTCACGCCGCTGTTCCTACTGGGCACGCTGGTCATGTTTGCGCTAGACCGGGTCGGTGCGCTACCGGCGATCATCAACACCGGCGAACCGCTGGTATCGGGCTGGCTGGGGCTGCCCAAGGAAGCCAGTGCCGCCTTTGTGATGGGCTTCTTGCGCCGCGACTTCGGCGCCACCGGCCTGTTTACCCTGAGCAGCCAGCTCTCACCCATCCAGGCTGTTGTCGGCATGGTCACCATCACCTTGTTCGTGCCTTGTATCGCCAGCGTGATGATGATCGTCAAAGAACAGGGCTTCAAAGTCACTGTGGCCATGCTGGCACTCACCACTTCCACGGCGTTTTTGGTCGGCGGTCTACTCAACCTGCTGCTGCGCGCCGTGTGGGGAGCGGGCGCATGAGACCCTCTACTGGCAACATCGCCCCGGTACCACTGAGCGCGCTGCAAGCTGGCACCCAAGTATGCGTCGACTACCTAGACGACGCTATCGATCCCACCCAGCGTGAACAGCTAACCGCCTATGGCCTCGCGCCTGATCAGCCGCTGGTTGTGCTGCAACAACGCCCCATGACGATAGTGATGATCGACCAGCTCGAACTTGCCTTGGAAACAAGCGTGGTACGCCACGTGTGGGTACATCCGATGCCTGCACCCCAACGTCCGTTTGAACATGTGATCTCAAGTCGCGCTGCGCACCGCCCCGCACGCCGCCACTTTTTGAGCGGTTTATCGCCCGTGATCGTCGTGTTGACCTGTGTGATCGAAAAAGCCAAGCATGTGCTGCTCATTGGCCGTGACGGCTCTTAAAGTTCCCAAAAAGATACAAGGAATCAGCTGTGCAGCATCCCCCAGCCTGGCTCATCGCCCCTGCGCTTGCTGTCAGCAGTGTTGCAGCGCCGGCGTTCGCAGTGCAGTACGTCGACATCGAACAAGCGCAAAAGCTGTTTTTCCCGCGAGCCGACCGTTTTGCGCTGTCAGCGGTCGTACTCACGCCCGAACAAAAGACTGTGGTCGAGAAGGCCGCTGGACTGCGCATGCGCTATACCAAGCAACCGGTATGGCAAGCGCTGGCTGACGGCAAGCTCGTCGGCTGGGTGGTCCTGGACGAAGTTATCGGCAAGCACGAATACATCACTTACGCCGTCGCGCTCGACCTCTCCGGCACGGTGCGTGGTGTAGAAATTCTCGACTACCGCGAAACGCACGGCCGCGAAGTGCGCAATCCCAAATGGCGCGCTCAGTTCCACGGCAAGCAGCATGGCGCACCACTGCGGCTGAACGATGACATCTTAAACATCAGCGGCGCCACACTGTCGTGCAGGCACATTACCGAGGGAGTGCGGCGCGTTCTGGCGTTGTACGCAGTGGCGTTGAAATGAAGCGCAGCCGCTTAGCCTTAGGAACTGTCAGCAAATTACTTTTACAAGTTTTGCTGAAACCGATAGCATAGCGAGATGGTTGATGACGAATTCAAGATCGCCGAGAAGTATGAGGCACTTTGCGGTGTGATGGACGAGCAGATGCGCCGACTGTGGTCTGCGACGGAGGCTCGTGCGCTTGGGTACGGCGGCGTCAGCACCGTCGCGCGAGCGGTCGGCCTGACGCGTCCAACGATTACTGCGGGAATGAAGGAGCTGGGTGAGGCCAGACAACTCGCGCCGATGGCGCCCAAGCACCGCGTGCGGCGCGAAGGCGCGGGCCGGCCTCGGGTGACGGACATCGATGCAGGGCTGCGTCCGGCGCTTGAGGAATTGGTGGAGCCTGCGACGCGAGGTCATCCGATGTCGCCGTTGCGCTGGACCTGCAAGAGCGTGCGCACGTTGGCCACCGAGTTGACGCGCCAGGGTCACGCGGTGAGCCATCAGACTGTCAGCGAGGTACTGCAAAACCTGGGCTACAGCCTTCAGGCCAATCGCAAGACGCGCGAGGGCTCTGAGCACCCGGATCGCAACGCGCAGTTCGAGCACATCGCGCGGCGCGCCAAGGAGTTCCAGCAACGCTCCCAGCCCGTGATTTCGGTGGACACCAAGAAGAAGGAGCTGGTGGGGGACTTCAAGAATTCCGGGCGTGAGTGGCACCCCCAGGGCCGGCCGCCGGCCGTGCGAGTGCACGACTTCCAGGATGATGAGCTGGGCAAGGCGATTCCCTACGGCGTGTACGACCTCGGTGCCAATGCCGGTTGGGTCAGTGTCGGAATCGATCACGACACACCCGAGTTCGCTGTCGAATCGATCTACTGCTGGTGGCGCCAGATGGGCCGCAAGACCTATCCCGAGGCACGCGATTTGCTCATTACCGCAGACGGCGGCGGCAGCAACGGATCGCGCACGCGGTTGTGGAAAGTGGCCCTGCAGCGCCTGGCCGATGTCACGGGCCTGAAGATCGGTGTCTGCCACTTCCCGCCGGGCACCAGCAAATGGAACAAGATCGAGCACCGAATGTTCTGCCACATCACCCGCAACTGGCGTGGACGGCCGCTTGAGAGCCTGGAGGTCGTGGTGAACCTGATTGCAAGCACGACCACCACAAAGGGACTGCGCGTACGTGCGGCGCTCGACACCGATGAGTACCCGACGGGGATCAAAGTCGATGACGCCACAATGGCCTCCCTGCATCTGATTCCCGACGAGTTTCACGGTGAATGGAACTACGCAATCATTCCCACCGGATCGGGTCGAATCAGCAAGCAACCCCGAACACTCCGCGCCAAGTTGTAAAAGTAATTATTTGACAAATCCTTAGTCATCATTTTGGAACTGCG
>JAOTTZ010000069.1 GCA_029864165.1 Burkholderiaceae bacterium | reverse complement strand
TGGCTATTGAACCCAAAGCCGCATTGTGTCCCACGCGCGCTTGAGAACACCTGCTGGCTCTACAGCCTCCAGCATCACCAGCGGCACCTCAGCCACCAACTCGCCACCGGCTGTGCTGACCCGCACAGCACCCACGCGTTGACCCTTGGCGAGTGGCGCCAGCAGCGGGTCTGTATGTTCAATCTTGGTTTGCAGTTTGTCACTCTCGCCCTGGGGCGCCGTCACGACCACCGGGCTCGCGGTGCCGACCAGCGCCTGGTTGACTTGGCCCTTCCACACCGGCGGCGTGACGATGGCTTTGCCGTCTGGGAACACGCGCACCGCATCGAAAGCCATAAAGCCCCAGTTCAGCAAGCTCAGGCTTTCCTCAGCACGCGCCCTCATCGACGTGGTGTTGAGAACCACGCTCAAAAGGCGGCGCTTCCCGATCGCGGCGTCGCGCTGCGCCGACGCGATCAGGCAGTAGCCCGCCGCTTCGGTGTAGCCCGTTTTCATGCCGTCAACCGTAGCATCGCGCCGCAGCAGCACGTTGCGGTTGTTCTGGTTCGAAGCGGGCGCGCCTTCGAAGCGATACTTGCGCAACGAGTACAGCGTGTAGTAGTCTGGAAAGTCGTCGATGATGTGCGAAGCAATGACCGACAGGTCGCGCGCCGTACTCAGGTGGCCGGGCTCGGTAAGGCCCGTGACGTTTTTGAACACCGTGTTCTTGAGTCCCCACGCCTGCGCCTGACGGTTCATCATCGCGACAAAGGTCTCAAGCGTCCCGCCCACACCTTCGGCCAGCGCCACGGCAGCGTCGTTGCCCGAGTTGACGATCATGCCGCGCAGCAAATCGGCCACTGTGGGCTTGTCGCGCGGCTCGATGAACATCAGCGAGCCACCACCCTTGCGCTCTTCCCACGCACGCAGCGAGACCGGCAGAATCTGCTCGACACTGATCTTTTTGTCGCGCACTGCGCTAAAGACCAGGTA
Organism: Burkholderiaceae bacterium; assembly: GCA_029864165.1. Taxonomy (GTDB): domain Bacteria; phylum Pseudomonadota; class Gammaproteobacteria; order Burkholderiales; family Burkholderiaceae_C; genus CAIKUF01. The sequence continues at coordinate 6,724 of JAOTTZ010000069.1, read as the reverse complement.
TGCGGTCATCAACTTGGTCAGCGATGCCGAGTCCGCCGCGGCGTCTGCGTTTCGCTCGGCCAACACCTGGCCGCTGCTCATGTCCAGCAGCAAATAGCTCTTGGCAGCGATCTCTGGTGGCTGCGGCGCCTGGGCAACCGCAAAACCCGCGAGCAGGAAAGAGAGCAGGAAGGCCAGACCGAGTTTCATGAAATTCATCCAGAGTTTGACTTGTTGATAGACGACATCAGGGACTTAGAACCTATCCGTGAATAAGACGATTCTGCCGTCTTATTCACGGATAGGTTCTTAAACACCACCGTCAGTGCCATGCGCGCAGCACGATTTCTTTGAGCAGGGTCAGCTGCCCGTGAAAGAAATGCCCCACGCCAGGGACCACGACGACAGGCAACGATTGCGGTCGCGCCCAATCCAGCGTCGCCAACAGCGGAACCACCTCATCGCTTTCACCATGTATGACCAGCGTATCCGCAGCTACGGCCGGCACCCGCTGCTTCTGGGTGGACGGGCCAACCATCACCAAGCGCTCGGCCTTTATCTCTTCTGGCAAGCTCGCTGCCGCTTGCGCAGCGACGTAGCCACCAAAAGAAAACCCCGCCAACACCAGCGGTAAAACGGCATCTCGCTGCGCGGTTATCACTGCCAACGCATCGTCGATTTCGCCCCGGCCTTCGTCCCACACGCCCTGGGAAGCTCCGACACCGCGAAAGTTGAAGCGCACACTGCGGTAACCGAGCTGAACGAATGTTCGCGCCAACGTTTGCACGACTTTGTTGTCCATCGTTCCGCCGTGTTGGGGGTGCGGGTGGCAAATGACGGTCACGCCGCGCGGCGCACCCGGTGGTTCATCGATAGCGCATTCCAGCATTCCCGCGGGCCCCGCCACGCTGCGTCTTAGCGTACTCGCATTCATCCACGGCCCACCGTCGCAGGCAACAGCAAGCGCTTGACCACCTGGCCGCGCTGGAGATGTGATTCGACGATCTCGTCAATGTCGTGCTCATCGACGTAGGTGTACCAAACCGCCTCGGGATAGACCACAGCCACAGGTCCGCCAGCGCAACGGTCTAGGCAACCTGCTTTATTGACCCGCACACCACCCGGGCCCGCAAGTTTCAGCGCCTTGACGCGCGCTTTGCAGTGCTCGTACCCGGCTTGTGCGTTGTGTTGCGTGCAGGCGTTTTCCCCGTTGTCGCGCACGTTCAGACAGAAAAAGATGTGCCGCTCGTAATAGCTCACCGCTACATTCTAAAGACGAGCGTTGTTCGCCCAGCGGTAGTGGCTATTCGTCGCGCTGTGCACTGATTTGCTCCAGCAGGTAAGCCAACAAGACATAGGGCCACAACCACCCCACCCATTGCGCCAGCCCATGAAAGTGAATGAAACGCCCCTGCTCCCAGGCCTGCAAGCTTTCAGCAAAGTAAGGGTCGGTGGGAGCCTGCGCTACCAGCGCTACCAAAGCGGTCGCAACAACCAGGCCCAGGGCAGCGGCTGTTCGGTGCGAAACACCAGCCAGCAGCGTGGCCAGCCCGGTCGCCACCGCAAACGCTGGTAGTACGGCGGGGGTCAGCCAGCCCAACGCATGCTGCGGGCCGAAGTTCAGCGCCGTCGACAAGGTGGTTACTGCAAATCCGAGAACCGCTACGGCGAACGCCAACACCGCACGGCGCCAGCCCCGCCGCGTGACGGTATAGGCCAACATACACGGCGCCAGCAGCCCTAGCGTGATGATCGACCCTTCGGAAAGCGGCGAACGCTGCGTTGTCGCCGTCTGAACATGTGCGAGCGTCTGCGCCCAATCCGCCGCCCAAGGTACGCTCTGGGCCCAACCGCCCAGCGCTACGAGCGCGGACTGCAACTTCGGCAGCACCTGCCCCACTCCCAGCGCCACCGGCGTCGGAAAAAGCAACCCCACGGGCCACAGCAAAAGCAATGTCAGCGCGGTGGCGCTGCGAGCGACAAACCAGCGGTCGCGTGCCGCCTGCCAACGCAGCGTGGCGCCCTCCCAGTGTGCAAGGGCCGCCAACAGGGCGCCGAGCGCGCCGCCGCCGACGTTGGCCAACCAGTCCATCGCCGAAGGCACCCGCTGCGGCAAGTAGTTTTGCAGCAATTCCAGCGTCAGCGACAACATGGCCGGTAACACCAATGCCCAGACCATGGCCTTTGCTGCGCTTCGGCCTGAGCGCACCACCGCAGCAAACATCAGCGCGCCCAAGGGTGCATAACCCAATAGGTTGGCCACCACGTCGAAGCCAGTCCACCAGCGCGGCCAAGGCAGACTGAAAAACGCCAACGAGAACACCCCCTGCGGGTGGTGCCACCCGGTCAGCGGATACAGGCTTGCATAAGCCACCAGCGCGGCGTAAACCGCTGTCAGCGGGAGGGCCAAGCTGCGATGCCGGCGCATCAAAACGGCTTGACGACCACCAATATCACGATGGCCGTAAACAGCAGCACCGCCGACTCGTTGAAGACACGCAGCCAGCGCTCGCTGCGGTGGTTCCTGAAGCGCTCGAAGGCATGCAACAAGCGCCCGCAGGCCAGGTGGTAGCCCACAACAGCCACGACCAAGACCAGCTTGGCATGAAACCAATAGTTACCTATGCCGAGCCCGATACCAAAACCCAGCCACAACCACAAGCCCAGCAACAGCGCTGGCAGCGACAAGACCCAACCAAATCGGTAGAGCTTGCGCGCCATGATCAGCAGCCGCTCACGCTCGTCATGGCTGTCGGCATTGACCTGGGCGAGATTAATGAACAGGCGCGGCAGGTAGAACAGGCAGGCAAACCAACTGGCAACGAAAACAATGTGCAGGGCTTTGATCCATAGCATGAGACATTATTCTCTACGCCGAAAAAAGAAAGGCCCCGACGCAAAGTCAGGGCCCACAAAGCCCCTCCGCAATTAAATGCGGCAAGGCTCCTGCTCAGGGAGGAAAGCAGGGAACGACCACCTCGCGGTTATCATTCAGTAGCAACTTTATCAGATATTCGCGCCGGTGTGACAGAACGTAACCCGGTAACAACGCCCCGCGGGTTGCCCGTTGGCGTTGCCGTTGCCGTTCAGAGCGCGTTGTGCTGCTACGCAGGGTGGTTGTGTGCGTAACGCCATGTGTTGCAGCTAGCCCACGGTGCTGAGGGCGGCCGTTTATGGGTACAGTTGCTTGTCCCATGCCTGAGATCAGGTCAATGTACACCCCGCCGCCGTACCCTACCAGCCGACCACGGCGCTTGCGCAAGGACGAATTCAGCCGTGCTTTGGTGCGTGAGACCCGCCTGCACAGCAGCGATTTGATACTGCCGGTGTTCGTGCTTGACGGACAGGATAAAGTGCAGGACATCGCATCGATGCCAGGCGTGCAGCGGCTGAGTGTGGACCGCTTGCTGCCGCTGGCTGAGGAATGCGTAGCACTCGGCATTCCAGTCCTGGCGCTGTTTCCGGTACTAGCGCCGACCCAAAAAACGCCGGACGGGCGTGAGGCGCTGAATCCCGAAGGTTTGGTGCCGCGCGCCGCGCGCGAGTTGAAGCGTCGATTTCCACAGTTGGGGTTGCTGACCGACGTTGCCTTAGACCCCTACACCACACACGGCCAAGATGGCTTGATCGACGCCAGTGGCTACGTGCTCAACGACGAAACGCTGGCGATGCTGACCCAACAAGCGCTGGTTCAGGCCGAAGCTGGCGTTGACATCGTCGCCCCCAGCGACATGATGGACGGCCGCGTAGGCGCGATCCGACAAGCGCTGGAGGCGCGAAAGCTGATCCACACCAAGATCATGGCTTACAGCGCCAAGTACGCCAGCGCTTTCTACGGCCCGTTTCGCGACGCGGTGGGTTCGGCAAACAGCCTGGGCAAGAGCGACAAAAAGACCTATCAGATGGACCCTGCCAACAGCGACGAGGCGTTGCGTGAAGTGGCGCTCGACCTGGCCGAAGGCGCAGACATGGTGATGATCAAACCGGGCACGCACTATCTCGACATCGTGCGCCGTGTGAAAGAAAGCTTTCGTGTGCCAACCTTTGCTTACCAGGTGAGCGGCGAGTACGCCATGCTCAAAGCAGCTGCGCAAAACGGCTGGCTTGACCACAACGCCGCCATGCTGGAGGGCTTGCTGGCCTTCAAGCGCGCAGGTGCCGACGGCGTACTGACCTACTTCGCGCTCGATGCCGCACGCGCGCTGCGCTCGGCATGAGTCTCCTCGCCGCAGCGGCAGCGTGCTCGCGCGGCACGTAAGTCACCTGATGGCGGATTGGCCATGTTCGTTACCCGTTCACGGACAGGCGCCGGTCGGGCATGCGCGTCTCGGCTTCACGGTTTATACTTCGGTCACTTTTCATGCGCCCAAGCGTGCGTGTCGAAGTAGGCCGCTGTGTTGGTCGAAGTGCAGTGCGGGAGTAGCTCAGTTGGTAGAGCGCAACCTTGCCAAGGTTGAGGTCGAGAGTTCGAGACTCTTCTCCCGCTCCAAATACCCCAAAGGGAAGCCAGTGCTTCCCTTTTTGGTCAGAATGAAATGATGACCAAGGCGCGGTAGCAAAGCGGTTATGCAGCGGATTGCAAATCCGTCTAGGCCGGTTCGACTCCGGCCCGCGCCTCCAAGATTAATTCATTTAGCATCAACACCTTAAGTAGGACACTCGGCATACATCGCCGGTTGGCAGTGGTTGTTGCACAACTTGAGGCGTGAACCAAAGAGAACGCTGATACGCAAGGCATGTTTTGTGACGCTTAGCGTTGTCGGCTTTGCCCGATGCGGCGAACGCAGTGCCGCCGGGGCCGTCAGGCCGGATGCGATCTTCTCGGCGGTTGGTGCACGTCATCCGAACCCCTCGACCAAGGGGTTGACGGCGATTCCCCACCGCTGTAGCGTTTGGGGTAACTTGCTCCCGTTGCGGTGGCATACGGACTGGGGACTAAAGCATTGGCGTGAGTCGCTGGTGCTGTTGCTGTGGGCAGCGGGAGCCGTTCACAGTCGAGACCAGTTGCACCACCAAAGGAGTGCGCCATGACAATCCGACGCCCAGCTACTGCCCCAGTTGTTTTCCTCGTCGGCGCCGCGTTGGCCGGGGCCGCAGTGACCGCGCAGGCGCAAAGCATCGGCGACCTGCAAGGCAGTTCGCACACTTCACCTTTTGTCAACAGCTCGGTCAGCAACATCGCTGGCATCGTGACTGCCTTGGACAACATCGGCTTTTGGATGCAGGACGCTGGTGACGGCAACGCCCTGACCTCGGACGGTATATATGTCTTCGTCGGCAGTGCCAGCAAGCCGACGGTTGGCGACGCCGTGCGCGTGAACGGCCGGGTGCAGGAATTCCGCACCGCCGCCGGCAACCTGTCCACCACCGAGATCAACGCGACCAGCGGCGCTTCCGGCAATTGGGCGCTTACGACTTCGGGAAACGCGCTGCCCGCTGCGGCCGTCATCGGTACGGGCTTCTTGCCGCCGACAGCCATCGCGCCGAACGTCGGCAATGTTGAAACTGCGCTTGGCTACCAGCTGCAGCCGCAACAGTACAGCATGGATTTCTTCGAATCTCTGGAAGGCATGCGCGTGAGCCTGCCGGCGGCGGTGGCGGTAGCGCCGCGCAACAGATTCGGCGAGGTTTCGGTGGTGGCGAGCGCGCAGATCGGTACGCCGGGCACCATCACCGCGCCGCGAGGCGGGGTGGTGATAGGCCCGGGGCAGTTCAATGGCCAACGTCTCTACCTAGACGACAGGCTGGTGGCTACGCCCCTGGTGAACAGCGGCGCGCAGCTCGCCGGTGTGGTGGGCGTTCTCGACTACAGCTTCTCGAATTACAAGCTCTACCTCACGCAGAGCGCCACCGTGGTCTCCGACAGTCTGGCGCGAGAGAGCGCCAGCATCGATCCCGGCCGCTTCGGCATGGCCAGCTACAACGTGCGAAATCTGGGCGGCGACGCTTCGGCCGCACGCATGGCGGCCGTTGCGGGGCAAATCAAGGATACCCTCGGCGCGCCAAGCCTGATCGCGCTGCAGGAGATCCAGGACGACAACGGCGCCACTGACAATGGCGTGGTCTCGGCCGACTTGACTCTGGGCCGTCTGACCACGGAGTTGAATTTGCAGACGGGGCGCAACTATCAGTTTGTGGCGGTCAATCCGGTGGATGGTGCCGACGGCGGCTTGCCCGGCGCCAACATCCGCCAGGCCTTCTTGTACGACACTTCGCGTGTCAGTTTTGCCGGCGTCGTGGGCGGAGCGCTCGATGCGACGACGGCCGTCGCCGGGCCGGGCGGGCAGATCCAGTTCAACCTGGGCGCCGGGCGCATCGACCCCACGAATACAGCCTTCGACAACAACCGCAAGCCCTTGGTAAGCGAGTTCTTGGTGGACGGGCAGCAGATCATCGTGGTGGCAAATCACTTCAACAGCAAGGCCGGTGACGAACCGCTTTACGGTCCGAACCAGGAGCCGGCACGCTCGTCCGACGCGCTGCGGCTGGCGCAGGCGCAGGCAGTGGGCAGCTTCGTGGCGGGGCTGCTGGCGATCAACCCGCACGCCAATATCATCGTCACCGGCGACCTGAACGACCTCCAATTCGCCAGCACGCTGCAGCCGCTCACCGACGCCAACCTCACCAACCTGACCAGCCTGCTGCCAGAGGGCGAGCGCTACACCTACAACTTTGAAGGCAATCTCGAGGCGCTGGACCACATGTTCGTCTCGGCCAATCTGCTGGCCAAGGGCGAGCTGGCGTA
>JAOTTZ010000560.1 GCA_029864165.1 Burkholderiaceae bacterium | reverse complement strand
GGCCCTGGCAAGCCTGGCTGGTGTACTGCTGTGGCTGCTGCGCCCCGTGCTCACTCCATTTGTCGTCGGTGCGGTGATGGCGTATGCCCTGCATCCCCTGGTCGAGCGCTTGGCTGCGCGGCGTGTTCCGCGCGTGCTGGCGGTTGTCGTGGTTGAAGTGCTGATGATCGTGCTCTTGCTGGCGCTGTTGTTGATGATCGTGCCGATCTTGTCGCAACAATTGCCTTTGCTGCGCGAGCAAATCCCCGAGCTGGCCGATCGCCTGAACCGCAGTATGGCACCGTGGCTGGGCCAGTACGGTGTTCATGTCTCGCTCGACAGCGAAAGCGTCAAGGCTTTTGTCGTCAAGTATCTAGACGCTAACCTGGAAGATTGGATAGGTGCGGTTCTCAGTTCGGCGCGTATTGGCGGCAGCATTTTGTTGACGCTGCTCAGCAACGCGGTGCTGGTCCCAGTGGTGGTTTTCTTGCTGTTGTTAGACTGGCCCAAGCTGGTGCAACGCTTGCGCGGCTTGGTACCCCTGCGCGTGCTACGCCATGCCGACAGTTTCGTCAATGAATGCGACGGCATGCTCGGCCAGTACTTGCGCGGTCAACTGTTGGTGATGGGCTTGCTGGCGGTTTATTACAGCTTGGGCTTGGCCTTGTTCGGATTCGACTTGGCGCTGCCGGTCGGGGCCTTCACTGGTTTGGCGGTTTTTGTCCCTTACCTTGGGTTTGGGGTGGGCATGGGGCTGGCCTTGCTTGCAGGGGTATTGCAGTTTGCAGGCTTTTACGGCGTGCTCGCGGTGGCGGTGGTGTACGGCCTGGGGCAGTTGTTGGAAAGCTTTTTTCTCACGCCGCGTCTGGTGGGCGAGCGCATAGGCTTGAGCCCCTTGACCGTTCTTTTCGCCCTGCTGGCCTTCGGCCAACTGTTCGGTTTTGTGGGCGTATTGATTGCGCTACCACTGAGCGCCGTGATGGCGGTGGCTGTAGGACGCTTGCGCGATCTGTATCTGGGCAGCAGGCTCTATCACGGATGAGGCAAATTCCGCTCGCCATAGGGTTCGATCCGGCCCATAGCTTCGAGAACTTTGTGCCTGGAGCGAACCAACCTGCGCTGGAGCACCTGCGGTGTGTGACACGGCAATCGGCGCCTGTCTATTTGTGGGGGCCTGCTGGCAGCGGTAAGACGCATTTGTTGCAAGCGTTGGCCAACGCGTGGCAAGCTGCCGGAGAGCGCGTCGGCTGGTTCACCCCCGCCGAACTGCCACCTTGGCCGCACGGCGACGAACGTTCCTTGATCGTGCTCGACGATTGCGACGGCTTCAATGCCGAGCAACAGCACGCGGCCTTCGCGCTGTTCGTAGATGCCGCCATGGGCGGCGTCGCGGTCGCGTCGGCGGGTTGTGTGCCCCCGGTCGATCTGCCATTGCGCGCCGACTTGCGCAGCCGCTTGGGGTGGGGCGTGGTGTTCGCGCTGCAACCGCTGTCAGAGAGCGATGCACGGGCTGTCCTGCGCCGTGAGGCAGACCAGCGCGGTATCTTTTTGTCCGACGACGTGATGGACTACTTGCTGACGCGCTTTGCGCGCGACTTGAAGCACCTGATGACTTTGCTGACCCGCCTGGACGAGTTTGCACTGTCCACGCAGCGAGCGGTGACCGTGCCGTTGGTCAAACAAATGTTGAGCGAGCGCACATGAGCAAGCTGTGCTTGTTCGACCTTGACCTCACGCTGTTGCCGATCGATTCCGATCATGCATGGGGTGAGTTCGTTGTGCGCCTCGGCTGGGTCGACGCGGGCGAGTTCAAACGCCGCAACGACGAGTTCTATGCGCAGTACCAAGCCGGAGCGTTGGACGTTCACGCCTATACCGCTTTTGCCGCGGCGCCGCTGCGCGTGCGCGACGCCGATACGCTTGAACTCGCGCAAGCTCGCTTCATGCGCGAGGTCATTACTCCGCAGCTCAAGCCCGCGGCACGCGACTTGGTGCGCATGCACTGCGAGCAGGGCGACCTC
>JAOTTZ010000559.1 GCA_029864165.1 Burkholderiaceae bacterium | reverse complement strand
GCTGGCGTTGGCCTCGACGGCGGTACGCCACAAGCCTAAGCTGCGGCGACGCCTGCTGTTGCTGGGTATCTTCGGTACCGCAGTCTTTTTTGGCGATGGTGTCATCACGCCCGCGATCTCGGTACTGTCTGCCGTGGAGGGTCTCGAAGTGGCTGCGCCGGCGCTGCACGACTATGTCGTGCCCATCACCCTGGTGGTACTGACGGCGTTGTTTGTCGTGCAAAAGCACGGCACTGCGGGTCTGGGTAAGTTTTTTGGCCCTGTCATGGTGTTGTGGTTTGCTACCTTGGCGGTGATGGGGATGACGCACATCGTCCGCAATCCTGCTGTGCTTTGGGCCATGAGCCCACATCACGCGCTGCTATTCATGCTGGGGCACCCGCTGATCGCGTTCTTTGCGCTGGGTGCGGTGGTGCTTTGCGTCACGGGGGCCGAAGCGCTGTACGCCGACTTGGGCCACTTCGGCAAACGGCCTATCCGTTTGGCGTGGTTTGGCCTGGCCATGCCGGCGCTGACCATCAATTACTTTGGCCAGGGCGCCCTGCTGCTGGCGCACAGCGAGAGCGTGAGCAACCCGTTTTACGAGATGGCGCCGACCTGGGCGCTGTATCCGCTGATCGGTTTGGCGACTTGCGCCACTGTGATTGCATCGCAGGCGTTGATCACGGCAGCGTTTTCGGTCACCAAACAGGCGATTCAACTGGGCTACCTGCCGCGCATGCGTATCGACCACACGTCGGTACGCGAAGCGGGGCAGGTCTACGTGCCGTTTATCAACTGGGCGCTGTACGGGTGCATCTTCGCTGCGGTGCTTATTTTCGGCTCGAGCAGCAAACTGGCGGCGGCGTACGGCATCACGGTCACGATGGACATGCTGATCACCACCACCATGACTTTCTTCGTCATCCGTTACGGGTGGAAGTACCCATGGTGGTTATGCATTGCCGCAACGGGGTTTTTCTTCTTGGTCGATTTCACTTTCTTTGCCGCCAACGTGGTGAAGGTGCTCGACGGCGGCTGGTTCCCGCTCGTGCTTGGGGCGGTGATGTTCACGCTGATGATGACGTGGAAGCAGGGCCGCCATCAGGTCGCTGAGCGCTTGCGCGAAGACTCGCTGGAGCTCAAAGGGTTCCTTGACGCGGTGTTCGAGAATCCGCCTGCGCGCGTGCAAGGTACGGCGGTGTTTCTGACCAGCGCGTTGGGCTTCACGCCCAACGCGTTGCTCCATAACTTGAAGCACAACAAGGTGCTGCACGAGACCAATCTGTTTGTGCACGTGCGGCACCACGAGGTGCCGTGGGTGAGATTCGACAAGCGCTGCGAGATCGAACCGCTGGGCCGCGACTGCTGGCAGGTGGTGCTGAATTTCGGCTTCAAGAACGACCCGGACGTGCCCGAAGCGCTGACGCTGCTGCGAGGTCGCGGCGTGCAATGCGAGGAAATGGATACTAGCTACTTCCTGTCGCGCGACATCATCATCCCCACGATGGGCGAGGGCATGGCGATGTGGCGCGAAAAGCTGTTCGCCGGCATGCACCGCAACGCCTCTGCCGCGGCAGACTTTCTCAATCTGCCCACCAATCGTGTGGTGGAACTGGGTTCCAAGGTCGAGATTTGAGCGGCCCGTTGCTCGGTACGGTTCAGCTTTCTTTGCGCAGCGAGGGAAACAAAATTACATCGCGAATGCTTGGGCTGTCGGTGAGCAGCATGATCAACCGGTCCACGCCGATGCCGCAACCGCCTGTGGGCGGCATACCGTACTCGAGCGCGCGGATGAAATCAGCGTCGTAGTGCATCGCCTCTTCGTCACCCGCCTCGTGGTTGGCGAGTTGCGCCTGGAAGCGCGCGGCCTGGTCTTCAGCATCATTCAATTCTGAAAAACCGTTGGCAATCTCGCGCCCTGTAATAAACAGCTCGAAGCGCTCGGTGATGGCCGGGTTGGTGTCGCAGGCACGCGCCAGGGGCGATACCTCGACCGGGTAGTCGGTGATGAAGGTCGGT
>JAOTTZ010000068.1 GCA_029864165.1 Burkholderiaceae bacterium | reverse complement strand
GGCGTCGCGGACAGGTAGATCCGGTCGGTCCAACGGTTAACGTCGGTGGCCACCGTACCGTCGTTGCGCACGGACCATTCCACACGCGCCGTGCGGCCAGCAAATACCTCGGCTGGCACGACGGTCACGCTTGGCACCAAGTCGGCGTAGGTCTGCGTCACTTCGATCACTGAAGACACGGCAACGTTGTCAGCGCGGGTATCGGGTTCGAGGACCGAAGTGTCGACATCGGCAATCACCGCGATGCGGTAGTTGCCCTGCAGCCGCGCGGGGATGCTCACGCTGGTGGTCTTTGTGTAGCTACCGCCGACTTCTACGCTCGCGGTGCGCGCAACCGTGGCCAGAACCCGGTCGTCTGTGTTACCAACCACACCGTCGGCAGTGAGCACGATACGGTCAAGCCAGGGGCCAGTGGCTGTGGCAGCACCGTTGTTCATCACGGTCCAACTCACATCCACCACTGCACCGGATGCAACGCTGTCAGCTTCAACAAGCACTGAGCTGACTGTGAGATCAGCGTAGTTGCGCGCGGCCGAGCTGAATGCGCCCGCTCCTTCGTTGTTACCCTCGGCGTTACCGTCGGCATGGGTCTCGTACAGCGCGCTGGCTTGGTCGGTCGTGACCACCACGTCGAAGTTGCCCGTGCCACGCTGCCCCTCGGGCAGCGTGAACGTGAATGAACGTGCGCGCGATTCACCAGTGGCAAGCGGCGCTGCGTCAGCGCCGCTGAAACTCACCACGGCATCCACGAGCACGGCACCTGGCGTATTGTCAGAATTGAGCTGGCGCACGAGGACCCGGTCCGAATACGGCAATGGTGTGGGCACGCGGCCCTGATTGACGTCGTCCCACAGCAGCGTGACCACGTCGCCCGCAACCGGGCTGGCTTCGGCCAGACGAACGTTGCGAACCGCTAAATCGGGACCCACTTGCAGCAGCTGTTCGAGCTGGTTGTCGCCCTCCAGAGAACCCGTGCTGTTGAACTCGTTCACTTGGTTGGCGGCATCGACGTTCACGCGCACACGCAATGCCCCAACCGCGTCCACACCCTGAGGCCAGACGAAGCTGGCGCTGCGTTCGGCTGAGCCGCCTGCAGGCAGGTCGGCACCGTTGACTTCCTGGTCGAGCAACGCCACAACGGCGCTCGTGGTTTGATTCACCACCTCTACCCGCTCGACCCACGAACCCGTGGCGGCAATGGTGCCTGCATGGGTCGTCGTCCAGCGCACGGTGACGGTGTCGCCAGGCTTCCAGTCTGCGCTCGGGTCGATAGACAACCCGGAGGCACGCAGGTCGACGTAGTCGACGCTGGACGCCAGCGTACTGGTGAAGCTCACCTGGCCTCGGTTGTTACCCTCGCCAGAGGATCCTTCTTTTTGGGTGTTGTCGCTGTCAACCTCGACAACAGCGATCAGGTCACCTGCTCCATCGGGGCCCTCGGGCAACTGCAGCTGCGCACGGCGTTGGAGCGAAGCGCTGGGCGCCAACGGCCCTCCGTCAGTGCTTTCGTTGTAGGGCGCGCGTAGTTGGGCAACGACCTCGCCGGTGTCAACCCGTCGGATGAGCACGCGGTCGACAAAGTCTCCAACTGTTTCGGCTGTGCCCTGGTTGTGTGTCGTCCACTCGATGTAAACGCTCGAGCCCGACAGAATTTGATCGCCCGCTTGCGCCGGCGACACGCTGACGCCTTGCGCGATGAGATCCATACCCAGACCGTTGACTTGGTGCACAATGGCCGTAAGGTCCCAGGTGGTGCCGTCGGCGAAGTCAATACGCTGCAGCGTTGCGTAGTCGTTGCTGCCCAAAGCACCCCGCCAGCCGGCACCGAATCTGATCGTGTCGGTCGTGCCTTCGATACCAATCTCCAGATCGGCGTCCCAAGTCCAAAAGCTGCTGTAAACGGTCTTGAGTGTGACTCGATCAGTCGTCACGCCTTCCCCCAATCTCAGCACATTGAGCTTGCCGGCCGTGTTGTCCAAGAAGTCGCTCACCACGTCTTGCCCGCTGCCAATGCCGAACAGGTATACGTTGTCACCAATACCGCCTTGCAGCGTATCGTTGCCAACGCCACCGTCGAGTGTGTCGTTGCCGCCCTCGCCATCCAGCGTATCGTTACCCGCACCACCGATGAGCGTGTCGTTGCCCACGCCACCGATGAGCGTGTCGTTGTCGATTCCTCCGTCGAGCACGTCATTTCCGCCACCGCCCCTCAGAGTGTCAGCACCGGCAAGTCCGTAGATGTTGTCGTCTAGCGCGCCACCGCTAACAGCGTCGGCCCCCGCAGTGCCGGCAAAGACCCGCTGCCGTATGGCCGCGTGGTCCCAACTTGTACCGTCGGAGAATTCAATGCGCTGCAGCGTTGCGTAGTCGTTTGAACCTAACGCGCCTCGCCAACCGGCACCAAAGGCGATCTTGTCGGTTGTACCTTCGATCCCAATCTCCAGATCGGCATCCCAAGTCCAAAAGCTGCTGTAAACGGTCTTGAGTGTGACTCGATCAGTCGTCACGCCTTCCCCCAATCTCAGCACATTGAGCTTGCCGGCCGTGTTGTCCAAGAAGTCGCTCACCACGTCTTGCCCGCTGCCAATGCCGAACAGGTATACGTTGTCACCAATACCGCCTTGCAGCGTATCGTTGCCAGCGCCACCGTCGAGTGTGTCGTTGCCGGCCTCGCCGTACAGGGTGTCGTTATCCGCACCACCGTTGAGCGTGTCATTACCGTTGCGGCCGTATAGAGTGTCGGCTCCGGCAGCGCCGTTGATGCTGTCGTCACCCGTGGTGCCTGTCAGGGTGTCGGCCGTTGCCGTACCTGCGTATAGGGTACTCTCGATGGTTGCCAAATCCCAGCTCGTGCCGTCGGCAAACTTGATCTGCTGCAACGAGTTGTAGCCGGTGGCCGGGTTATCGCTGTAGAAGAACCCGTTGAACGTAATCTTGTCATTAGTGCCGGCAATCGAGACTTCGAGTGCGACGTTGCCGCCCATATCGCTGTCGCGAACCTGCTTGAGTACGACCTCTGATGGGACTATCCCGGCCTTGAACTGCAGCTTATTGAGCTTGTCCACCGTGGAGTCGAAGCTCACGCGCACGACGTCCTGACCGTCACCCCTGCCGAACAGGTACGTGTTGTTGCCGCTGCCACCGTTCAAGGTATCGTCGCCTTCCCCGCCGTCGAGCGTGTCGTCGCCCGCAGCACCACTCAGCACATCGGCGTCCGGCGTACCCGTGATCGTTTGATTGCCAGTCAGCAGAAACAGCAGGTGCGACTGGTCCCACACCGTGCCGTCGGCAAACTCCACCCCTTGCAAGCCGCCGTCGGAAACAGGGCTACCTTGGTAGAGAAAACTGTTAAAGGTAATGTTGTCGCTGGTGTCGGTGATGGTCAGTTTGATGGCCGTGTTGTCACCCGACTGTGAGTCAAAGGTGCGGCTGACGCTCACATCCGCGGGCGTGACACCTGCTTTGAACTCCAAGGTGTTGAACGACAAGACTTCCGGATCAGACTGCACCACGATTTGGCCGTCACCGCGACCAAAGACATACAGATTGGGGATCACCTTAATTGCTGTAGGGGCGATGGCGACTGACCTAGCATTGCCCGCGCCACCCTGCAGCGCCCGCGCCGCCAGCACGTCTAGACCCCACAGCGCGCCGTCAGCAAAGCGTACTTGTTGAACCGGGTTGTAGGCGCTACCCGGATCGTCATCGAGAAAGAATGAGCGAACCTGCACGCTGTCAGACGTACCGCGGATCGACAACTCCAAGGCCACGTTGTCGCCACTGTGCCCGTCTTGCACGCGCCGCGCTTGAACATCCTCGGGTGCGATGCCCGCGCCGAACTGTAGTGCGTTGAGCTTGTCGGGCGAAGCGTCGAACTGAGCCGCAATCCAGTCGGCGCCATCGCCGCGATTGAAGGTATAGGTGGTTGTGGGCCCGTCGACATCCACGTCGTTGACGACCAAATGCGCACCAGGAATCGCATCTGCCGAAAGCAAGATCTTAGGCTCGAGGGTTTCAATTCGCCATTGAGCCTTGGGGACTGCATTTGGCCCGGGCTCGCGCCGCGCGGTGGTTCGCTTCGCTCTTTGGCTACGCAGCGCCGCTTTCGCGCGACGAAGGGTGGCCATTGCGCGCGTACGCATACGTTGGATAGACAAGGGCAATCTCCAGGAAAAGGACTCGGATCAGACACCCAAGCGCGCGCCAAATCCAAAGAGATCACAGCTTAAAGCACTACACCGCCGTGACTTGTTAGCCAATTCTGTCATAGCGATATGTAGCCAAAGCAAGCCCTGATCCACTTCCCCTTGAGCCTGTGAACGCTTTGTACGAGCATTGAGGAACGCACGCCAGGAAGGTGTTCAGCGCACAAGGACAACAAAGTGTTCAGGGACACCAGGTTACTGGTATGCTCCTTTCGGACAAGCCCCATCAAGCCGTCATAGAGACCAATCGTCCGACGTCATCGGCTAGCCTTTGCGCTCCCGGGGGCGCCTGAGCGAGCGAGAAACTCCGCCCAATCGTTCATCAATGAAACGCGCTTATCGAACAAGTCACCGCGCCGATACGCGGCCTCAACTTTGTCGCCAACCGCATGTGCGAGTGCCATCTCGGCGACCTCGCTAGCGTGGTTGGTGTATTCGGAGACCCAGTCACGAAAGGTGCTGCGAAATCCGTGTGCGGTAGCCTTTACTTTCATCCGTCGCAGCACTGCAGTCAGGCTCATGTCGGAGAGCGGACCGAGCCTTCCTTGAAACACAAGATCGCCGGGTCCGCCTTGCGGTAACGCACGCAGCAACTTTATCGCCGGCTTCGAGAGCGGAACACGATGCTCTCGGCTAGACTTCATCCGCTCGCCCGGCACAGTCCACAAGGCCACTGTAAAGTCGATTTCTGTCCACGTCGCCCCGCGAACCTCCCCTGAGCGAGCGGCGGTAAGGATCGCAAACTCGAGTGCTCGGGCGCCCATGCCCGACAGCGTCCTCAGGCGGCTCATGAATATACGCATGCGATCGACAGCAACGGCCGCGTGATGTTGCACCTTGGCTACCTTCGAAGCCTTGGGCAGAGCGGCGTCGAGATTAGCTCGCCAGCGGGCCGGATTGGGCCCCGCACGTAAGCCCCTCGCCGCGGCAAAATCGAGCACGAGTTCCATTCGAGATCGGACGCGGGTTGCGGTCTCGGTCTTGGTGGTCCAGATCGGTTCGAGAACCTTTATCACATGAGCAGTCGTTACGTCGCGAACAAGCAGAGGCCCGATAACGGGGCTGGCATATGTTTGCAGCGTCGAAGTCCACTGAGCCGCGTGTTTCTTGTTCTTCCACGACTTTGCGTGCTGGGCGATGTACTGCGCGGCGACACTCGCGAATGTCTGTTGCAAGCTGCGTTCCGCAGTCGCCGCACTCAAGGCGGCACGGCGCAACGAGATCGGGTCAGCCCCCAGTTCCGTCTTGGCCCTTTGGCTGCGAGCCTTTTCGCGAGCCTCGGCCAAAGGTACTGTCGGAAAGCTGCCCAGCCCCATTTCTCGCTGTTTACCGGCCACGGTGAGTCGCAAGACCCAACTTCTTGCACCCGTCCGCGTCACCTGCAACGCCAACCCATCGACGCCGCCAACGCTCCAGCGCCCCGGTCGGGTCAACCGGCGAACCTCAAGAGGCGAGAGCTCCTTGGCTTTGCGCGGCATCGTTGTACCCCTTATCTACCCCCGTAAGATGGTGGGATTGTAGGAGATTTCTCGGGATGCGCTGGGACTACCTGCGTATCTTTTTACCTATGAAAAAGGCCCCTAATAAGGGGCCTTTGTTCGTATACTTGGCGGAGTCGGAGAGATTCGAACTCTCGAAGCAGGTTTTGCCCACTTACTCCCTTAGCAGGGGAGCACCTTCGGCCACTCGGTCACGACTCCAATTCTCGACGCGCAATTCTAAGCTCATCTGTTCATGCGGGCGCCTGTTCCAGCCCAAACGCCTTGTGCAATGCGCGCACGGCCAGCTCCATGTATTTCTCGTCGATCACCACGCTGGTTTTGATTTCGCTGGTGGTGATCATCTGGATGTTAATGCTCTCTTCGCTGAGCGTGCGAAACATCTTGCTGGCCACGCCCACGTGCGAGCGCATGCCGATGCCGACGATGCTTACTTTGCAGATCTTGGGATCGCCCACCACGTTGGCGTCACCGACATGCGCCAGCACCTGGGCTTTCAATACCTCCAAGGTGCGTGCGTAATCGTTACGGTGCACAGTGAAGGAAAAGTCGGTCCTACCGTCATGCGACAGGTTTTGAATGATGACATCGATGTCGATGTTGGCATCGGCCACCGGCCCGAGGATTTTGTAGGCGATACCCGGCTGGTCGGGAACACCCAGCAGGCTGATTTTGGCTTCGTCGCGGTTGAACGCGATACCAGAGACGATGGCTTGTTCCATATTGGCGTCTTCCTCGAAAGTAATCAGGGTGCCCGACTGGGCTTCTTCGCCTAGCGCGATATCCCACGGCGTGAAGCTGGAGAGTACACGCAGCGGCACACGATACTTGCCCGCAAACTCAACCGAGCGGATCTGCAAAACCTTGGAGCCCAAGCTTGCCATTTCCAACATCTCCTCGAAGCTGATGCTCGCCAACCGGCGCGCCTCTGGAACGATGCGCGGGTCGGTGGTGTAAACACCGTCGACGTCGGTGTAGATCAGGCATTCGTCGGCCTTCAGGGCGGCGGCAACCGCTACCGCCGACGTATCGGAACCACCGCGTCCCAGTGTCGTGATGTTGCCGCCTGAATCCACACCTTGAAAGCCAGTGATGATGACCACCTTGCCCGCAGCCAGCTCGGCGTGCACACGCGCGCCATCAATGCTCTCGATGCGCGCCTTGGTGTAGGTGGCGTCGGTCTTGATCGGCACTTGCCAACCGGCGTAGCTGACCGCCGGCACCCCCTCGGCATGCAGCGCGATCGCCAACAGCCCGGCGGAGACCTGCTCGCCGGCGGCGGCAACGATATCGAGCTCACGCGTGACGGCTGGCGTGACCGCCAGCGGCGACAACTCCTTGGCCAGACCTAGCAGCCGATTGGTTTCGCCGCTCATGGCCGACGGCACGACGACCATTTGGTAGCCGGCGCGCATCCACTTGGCGACACGCTTGGCGACGTCCCGAATGCGTTCGGTCGAGCCCATCGAAGTGCCGCCGTACTTGTGAACGATGAGTGCCATGGGCGATAAGACTTGGGCGAGGTCAGTAGGTCATGGATACTAACGGCAAGGTAGCGGGCACCGCTTTAGGATCGCGCGTCCGCAAGCCACTCAAAGCCCACCTGGGGCACACCGCTTGCTGCCCAAACCCTGGCATCTACGCCCAGCCCCGGAACGTATACCAAAGACTCAGCACTGTAGAGCAATGGTCCATCGCGTTCCCAAGCGGGTACAGCCAACGCTTGAAACTGCTTTTTCAATGCGCGCGGTGGGCGCCCCGGTTCGCTTTGAAACTGCTCGCGGCCCGCGCGCATAACCAGGCGCAGCTCAGCGACCGACGACAGCGGCACGCCGCCTTTTTTTACCCGGCGCACTCGCAAGCTCCCGCCCCAGCCAGGCAACGCATAGGTGCCAGAGCACGTCACAGCCAGCGCGCTCTCCCTGCAAAGAACGGTTCCCTTTGGACTGACTGCCGAAAGACATTGCAAGCGGCCACGGTAACGACGCAGAGTCTGTGTGCCAACTGGCCACTGCGCAGGTGCAGTCCCAGGCAGCTCGGCCATGAGGCGCTGCACCAGCGTGGCGGGTGCATAGACAGCCA
>JAOTTZ010000067.1 GCA_029864165.1 Burkholderiaceae bacterium | reverse complement strand
GGTCGGAAAGACCTTGGACAACACGGCCACGCTCAAGCCGGCACGCGCCAGTTGCAGCGAAGCCCGCATGCCCGAACCGCCGGCGCCGACGATGACGACGTCGAACTTGCGCTTGCTCGGCTTGGACGTCGACGTCATCACAGTCTCCACAACACCTGGATGGCCCAGCCGGCGCAGCCCAGCAACCAGACAACAGCAAACACCTGCAAGGAAAGGCGCGCAAAGACCGGTTTGACATAGTCCATCAGGATGTCGCGCACGCCGACCCAAGCGTGATAAGCCAACGCGAGGATGACGACGAAGGTGAGCGTCTTCATCCACTGCGCCGAAAAAATGCCGGCCCAGCGGTCGTAGCCCATTTCGCCGCCGAACAACACCTGCGCAACCAATACGAGCGTGAACAAGGCCATCAGCGCGGCGGTGACGCGCTGGCTCAGCCAGTCTCGCAAGCCGTAGTGTGCGCCGACGACGATGCGTTTGGGTCCGAAATCATTCGCCATATGACCCTGTGCCTTTAAAAGAACAGCTTGTAGCCCAGCGCTAAGGTCAACAACGCGCTCAAAGCCAAGGTGACAAGGGCTGACTGGTGGCCGAACTGCATACTGACGCTATGCGTCGCGTCCATCCACAAGTGGCGCAAGCCGGCGATAAAGTGGTGCAGGTACGCCCAGATGAGCGCCAGCGCGACGAGTTTGACCAACCAGCTTGGGGCAAACTCGACCCCGCTCGCGAAGACGCCAGTGAACTGCATGTAGGAGACCTCGGAAGTGACGCTGGTGTCGAACATCCAGATGATGAAGGGCAGCAAGGCAAACATCAGGGCGCCGCTGGCGCGGTGCAAAATAGACACTACGCCAGCCGGTGGCAGCCGGTACTGAAGGGCGTCCAGCAGACGCATGGGTCCTGGCCTGGCTTTAGGGTTAGTCGACATGTTGTGGCGTGTTGAACTTTCTCAAAGCACAGCGCAAGCCCGAGAGTCTATTGCAATGCAGCCGGGTTACCCTCCGATACCCATGGACGCTATCTGATATATGTGACGTGCCCGCCCATGTTGGCTACACTTCGACGCCATTGCTTAACAACCGCACACCGAGGACCGCCATGAACAAACTACCAGTACGCGTTGCTGTGACCGGTGCCGCTGGCCAGATTGGCTATGCGCTGCTATTTCGCATCGCTGCCGGAGAAATGCTGGGCCGAGACCAGCCTGTCATCTTGCAACTGCTGGAGATTCCCGACGAGAAAGCGCAGAAAGCGCTCAAGGGCGTGATGATGGAAATCGAAGACTGTGCTTTCCCGCTGCTGGCCGGCATGCACGCGCACGGTGACCCGATGACTGCGTTCAAGCACGCAGACTATGCGCTGCTGGTCGGTGCTCGACCGCGCGGCCCTGGTATGGAGCGCAAAGACTTGTTGGCGGCCAACGCGCAGATATTTACCCTGCAAGGCAAGGCGCTCAACGCGGTGGCCAGCCGCGAAGTGCGCGTGCTTGTGGTGGGTAACCCGGCTAACACCAACGCTTACATCGCGATGAAGTCGGCGCCTGGCTTGCCGCGCAAGAACTTCACCGCCATGCTGCGCCTAGACCACAACCGTGCCGCTAGCCAGATCGCCGCCAAGACCGGTAGGCCGGTGTCGTCGATTGAAAAGCTGATTGTTTGGGGCAACCACTCGCCGACCATGTACGCCGACTACCGCTTTGCCACCATCGCCGGGCAGCCGGTCAAGTCCTTGATCGACGACGATGCATGGAATCGCGACACGTTCTTGCCTACCGTCGGCAAGCGCGGCGCCGCTATCATCGACGCGCGCGGCTCGTCTTCCGCGGCTTCGGCCGCTAACGCTGCCATCGACCACATGCGCGACTGGGCGTTGGGCAGCGGCGGCAAGTGGGTGACGATGGGCGTTGCCTCCAACGGCGAGTATGGCGTCCAGAAGGACGTGATCTTCGGCTACCCGGTCACGACCGCCAGCGGCGAATACAAGATAGTCGACGCTCTGGCGATCGACGCATTCTCGCAAGAGCGTATCGCCCTCACGCTCAAAGAGTTGCTGGAAGAACAGGACGGCGTGAAACATCTGCTCTGAGCCGCAGCGGTGGTACCGGTCCACCCTCGCGCGGCGCTGTTCGACGTGGGCGGCGGCGGACCCGCGCTGCCTGTGTGCGACCATTACGCGGGCACACAAGCCCGCATGCGCAAGAGCCTGGCGCTGCAAGCCGAAATGGGCCCAGTCTTCGACGTGACGTTGGATTGCGAAGACGGTGCGCCCGTCGGTGGCGAGGTCGAGCATGCGCAGTTACTGGCCGAACTGATTGCTTCTGCGCTCAATGTTCACGGCCGAGTGGGAGCGCGCGTACACCCCGTTCATCACCCAGCGTTCGCACAAGAGTTAGAGACGCTGGTGCGTGGCGCTGGGCAGCGGCTTGCATACCTGATGGTGCCCAAAGTTCGCGGCGTGGCCGAAGCAGAGATCGCCTGCGATGAAATCGACCGCTTGTCGCGCTTGCACGTAAAGGGGCGCTCGATACCGACGCATGTCTTGATAGAGACCCACGGCGCGTTGCGCGAGGTCTGGGCAATCGCCGCGCTCCCGCGCGTCGAATCGCTGTCGTTTGGTTTGATGGATTTCGTGTCCGCGCATCGCGGCGCGATTCCAGCTATCGCCATGACCGCGGCAGGGCAGTTTGAGCACCCGCTGGTGGTGCGCGCCAAGCTTGAGATTGCCGCGGCTTGTCATGCGCATGGGAAAACGCCCTCGCACTGCGTCGTCACTGAGTATGAGGACATCGATCTGCTGAAGGTTGCTGCGGTCAAAGCGGCTCGATCGTTTGGCTATACGCGGATGTGGAGTATTCACCCCAGTCAAATCCATCCCATCATCGACGCGTTTGCGCCGACTGCCGCCGAAATCGACGAATCCGTCGCCATCTTGTTGGCTGCACAGGCGGCGGACTGGGCTCCGATCAGCTACCGGTCGGGTACCCGCACTGCGTTGCACGACCGTGCCAGCTACCGATACTTCTGGCACGTGTTGCAGCGCGCTCAGCGTACGGGGCAAGTGCTACCTGCCGAGGCGCGTTTGGCGTTCTTCGATAGCCCTGGCGTGTGACGTGTGTGACCGCCCGGAGCCGCGTTGGGTGCGGCCCGTCCGGGTTGTGCCCGCTGTTTGCGCCACCAGGCGGCGTCCTGGCCGGAACCATTACGTTTTGAGGCCTGGAAATGTGAAAAATTTCCCGAACTGCCTGCAGTTTGTATCATTATTCGTGTTCACGCTTGGCCAGTCTGAAGTGACAATGGACCTGCCTGGCCCCTTATAAATCAGTCGCGTGTTATCCATGGATCGCCGTTTCACCATCGCCATGACGCTGGTCGCCGCGTTGACTGTGTCGGCTGGGTCCTTGACAGCACAAACGATCCCCGGCAAGAGGGCTCAAGCTAAGTCGCAGGTAGCGGCAGGCGCGAACAAAAAGATGGATCTCGAAGCAGTGCGCACGACTCAGCTGGCGCCTAGCGCGGCCGCCCATGCGATCAATGCAAAATTACTCGCCATTGCGGCGCGTGTGCACATCGGTCAGGCCAACTGCGAGTTCAAGCAGACCGTCAGCTTGAGTGCAGTGAGGTCCACACCAGGCTACTTCAACCTGAGTTTCAAGAGTCAGCACTACACGATGGTGCCCGAGGAAACCACCACCGGCGCGGTGCGTCTTGTCGACCGCCGGTCGGGGATGCTGTGGGTACAGATACCGGCCAAGTCGATGCTACTGAACCAAAAAACCGGACAGCGTGTCGTCGATGAATGCAAGCACGCCGCGCAGTTGGCAAGAGCAGGTGCCGTCTAGGGCCTGTTAGCAGGCCCTAATCAAAGGCCCCTGCCCTTATAACCAGTTGTTGAGCATCAAGAACGCGGCCCAATACGCGGGGTGCTGGTAGCTCGGATGATCTAGCAAGGTCAGTTGCGCGCGTTGTACGGCGACGGCTTTGGACAAAGAAGCGTTCCGAACATGTTGATAGAACTCAGACATGAATAATGACGACGCTTCATCGTCTATGAGCCACAGCGTGGCGAGAGCGCTTCTGGCCCCGGCCTTGATGGCGATACCGGCCAATCCCAACGCGGCACGATCATCGCCGGCAGCAGTTTCACAAGCGCTGAGCGCAAGCAGGTCCAAAGGCTGTTGCCGGTAGCGCGACAGGCCCACAAGCTGCTCGAGCCGGTCCATCGTCAGCTTGTCGTCGTAGGTCAGCAGAAAGCTCTTGCGCGCATCGCTCATGAACTCACCGTGCGTGGCGATGTGGATCATCGAGACCGCGCCTTCCTCGAGGGCCGCCTCTACCGCCGATGACTGAAAGTCCTTGTTCAGCAGCATGACGCCGCCAAATACTTGGTTCACTGCCTGAACCTCCTCAGCGGCGTACGGCAATGCAGGATATCCCTGCACCGCTTCGCTCAAGCCAGCAGACAAGGCTGTAATCGCTTGCCGCTTGAGTGGCCGCGGGTCGGTAAGCGTCAGGCCCGGCGTTGTCGCAACAGCGTAGCGGCGGATCAAGAAATCTTGGCCATCATGCAGCGCGGCCATGGGGACGGTCCGCAAGGCCCCATCGGGAACGAACACCAGGGTGTCTACGGTATGAGCCGCCAGAAGCGGTTCCAATGGACGGATTATCCAATCGTAAAGCCGTTGAGCGGGGACAAGGTATTCGTGCGTCGAGCGCTTTTCGAGCAGTTCACGAAAGGCGCGTACCTCCTGAATGAGCTGATTGGCGGGAATCGTCACCGGCACCCGTTGCAGCCCCGAAGGGACGCTCACCAACAACTCCAGACGATCAGGCAGTACGATGGGATAAATGACCGCGGCGCTGGTCGCAACCGACTCCAGACTGGCGATGCGCGACTGCGCAGAATCTACACAGTCGTCGCCCAAGTAATCCCGCAACTCATCGACCTTGAACAGCTCGATGGTCTCACGCGCTTCCTTGAGATAGGGCTGCGCACGATCGGTTGGACCAGCGGCGCGGAGAAGCAGAAGGTCCGCCAGCTCGAAATACACCGCGCCGACTGAATCGCGAAAGCTGGTGGCCGAAGTTCCGCCGCCGGCGATCAACTCCGAACGGACGGCTTGCAATGCCGAGACCGCCAGGCGATAGGCAAGCAGCGCCTCCTCCGGCTGGCCCAGTCGCAGCAGTACGCGCCCCCGCAGCCAATGCCATCGGTACAGCGCCTCGGAAGCAGCGGCTTGTTGCCCAGCCAAGATGGCACGACGGCTCAGTTCAAGAGCCTCGTCATCGCGGTTGTTCTTGGCATACAACTCTGCCAAAGCGCCCCAGGCATACGACTCGCCACGAGCGTCGTGGACTGTGTCTGCAACCTGCGCTGCCAGTTCGTAGGCGCGGTAGGCGCCGCGCGTCAACTCCAGTCTAGCGTCGGGCAAACCAGGCAGCAAAGTTTCGTAAGCCAGGCCGACCGACGTCAACGCAAAGACCTGATCGTGAGATTGAGGCAATACCTCCAAAATGGCCACCGCTTGATCAAGCTGTTGCTTGGCCTGTGCATACCGACCCAGGTGCGTCGAAGCCGCGGCGAGATTGACATGTACGCGGGCCAAAAGCGTTTTGTTCTGACCGTTACTGGCCAAGGCCAGGCTCTCCGTGTAGCGCGCGGCGGCATCCTCGTACAGGCCTTTAGATGCGGAGAGGTTCCCAAATTCGTTGAGCAATGTCGCGGAAAGTAGTGGCGCATTCAGATCCTTCGCGAGCCTCAGCCCCTGCGTCAGATACTGTTTGGCGTCGTCGTATTCGCCCGCAGCAACCGCCAGGCTTGCACGTCCGCTGAGAATATGTGCCTGTCGCGCAGGGTCGTTGGACTGCACCGCAAGGTCTTGCGCCAAGTCCATACGTTCTGCTGCCGCTTGATAGCGGCCCAAGGCTTGATAGGCACGGCCGATTACCGTTAACGCATCGCATCGCTTTAGCGAGGCGCCGTCTTTCTCGTATTGGGCTGCGGCCGCTTCCAAGTTCACAATGGCTACACCAAAGTCCCCGCGCTGCAGTGCTTGCTCACCAGCCTGCTGAGATTGCTCAGCCGTGGCATGGTCTTGTGACCAACAGACCGCCGGTATCAGCATCCACGCCAGCAGCCCGCCCCCAATGAGAACCCTTCGAAACGCTGTAAGTCTCATTGCCGTAGTCCTTAAAAGGCTTGGACGACCAACTGCACGTGGACGCCCTGATCTTGCAGGTTCCCCGATCCTCCGCGCAGGCGTTCCAACTGCTGGCCCCAATACACTTCGAATCGGCTCGTGTCCGTGATGGCCCAGAGCAACCCCAGCCCAGCGCTGGTCAGCTTGCCGTGCTCGCCGTTTGCCACTGTGGTATTCCAGGAGCGCCCAAAATCAATGAACGGCGCAACGTGCAATCGATCGGCGCCGTCAGCGCCGGCGTAGACGGGGATTCGATATTCGAGCGAGGCCAAGAATGCGTTGTCGCGCACGACGCTGAATTCTCGGTACCCGCGCACGCTGGAGCGGCCACCGACTGCAATTTGCTCACTCGGAAACAGGTGATTGGCTGCCAGCTGCAGCGTCGCGCGCGCCACCATCTGCGCTCTCGACGGCTGCAAGCGGCGAACCCATTGGGCTACGCCCAGCCATGACAAGAACCTGCCGTCCGAAGCCTCCGGATCGTTGCTCGTTCCGGTGGCACCGAAGGCGCCTACTCCAATAGAGAAGCGGGACAATCCCGCAACGATCTGTTCGCTGCTGCGGTGCGTGAACTCTTGCGTTGCGCGCAGCGCGGTGATGCGAGTCACACCACCAGTGGCGCCGGCGACGAAGTCAAAAGGCAACGCTAGCAGAAAACTCCTGCTGTCTTGATAGTCGAGCGCAAACGAAACCGCGACTTCAGAAGAGAGCGTTCGGTACAAAGGGTGCCTAAGGCCGACCCCGGCAGTCGTCACCTCGTTCTTGATGCCTAACGGCTTGAACTGACTGTCCTGAACGGCGAAGGCAGATTCGCCGTAGTTCGCAAACAGCGTCGTGTCAGAAGCATTCACAGGGGCTGAGTAGCGCAGGTTGACAATCGGGTGCACACCCCTTGACCCCCCGTACTGAAAACTCAGCGCATCACCGATCCCCGTGAGGTTCAGGTTCTCCAGCGTCACCAGGCCTTGTTCAGCCCCTACGCTTGGCGACTGAAAGTTGTTGAGCTCCAAACGTGCGTGGAGGTAAGGCGCTTCGTTCACCGTGACCGCCAAATCGCTTTGGCCTCGCAATAGCCCAGGCGTCAACTCAGCATTGATCCTCGCTATGAGCGGGTCTTGCTGCAAAAGCTGCAGCCGCTGCTGCAGCTCAGCCAGGTTCATCGGCGCGCCGGCGTTGCGAAGCAGCCGGTCGCGCACATACTCCGGGTGTAGCCGCTCAGCGCCCGCCACGTTAACGTCACTCAGGCGACCTTCGACGATTTCAATCTTGAGTACCTGCGACCCCAAGTCCTGGTCGGGAATCACCGCGCCAGAGTTGATATACCCTCGTTCCACATAGTACGTGGTCAAGGCCAAGCGCAGCGTTTCCACATCGTCCGCGCTCAACGCCCGACCCAGATACGGCTGCGTCACCTCGGCCAGTTGTGTGGCGGTATAGACCGTGTTGCCTACCAAGCGGATCTCATTGAGAACAACGTGCAATTCGGCGGTAGACGCACCCTTGTCTTTCGGCGCAGGAACCGGCGGCAAAAGCGGAATCTGCGGTGACGGCGCAGGCAGCGTGTCGGGCAGCTTGGGCGGCTGCGTGGGAAACACCGGCGGT
>JAOTTZ010000558.1 GCA_029864165.1 Burkholderiaceae bacterium | reverse complement strand
AACAAGAAGACGATTCCTCTCGATGCCTGCGTGCACCCAGTATCGATTGATAGCAAATGTATTGCTATCCCGCGTTTGCGGGTTTTGTAGCTTGGCTGTGCGCGGTCAAACTTCGGTTCACGTTGGCACGCCGCAGTAAATCAACGATGTCGATGAAACAAGCGGTTACGCATGGCGCGTACACTCCAACGCTGGCACTTGCACAAGTGCCTGGTCTTTCAACCGTTTTGCAATCAATAAGGAGCTTGACAGTGAAATTCAGAAACTATCTTTTCCTCTTGGCCAGCGCCGTTCTGGGCTTGTCTTCGGCGCTGGCTCATGCCCGCGACGCAGCTTGCCAGAAGAGCCCGCGACCGCAGGTTTCGTTCGTTGACTTCCAGTCGCCCAACCTCGCGGCACCGCCCGAATTGCTGACGGTCAAGGGCAAGTTGAGCTTGCCGGTTCGTTTCGACTGGCGCAAGCGGTGCTTCATCGCTGGGAAGAATCTGCCGGCCGTGGTCATCTTGCATGGCTCGGCTGGGGTTGATTCGCGGGGTGATTTCTATGCACGGGCGCTCAATGCCGCCGATATCGCCACGCTTGAGATCGACATGTGGGAGGCGCGCGGTGTGACCAGTCTCGAAAATCGCCCCTCGCTTCCGATCTTGACCTTGCCAGACGTTTTCGGCGCGCTGGCACTCCTTAGTGCACGCCCTGACATCGCGGCCGACCGTATCGGTGTGCTCGGATTTTCTTGGGGCGGTGTCAATAGTCTGGCAGCGGCCGACCAACTCTACGTTAATCAGTTCGGTAGCGGCTTGCTGAAGTTCAAGGCCCACGTCGCAAACTACCCAGTGTGCTACGCCTTCAATAACACCGAAACCTTTCCGTCGCCGCCATTCCCCGACAATGCATTCGCGGCGGGCACGAGGTTGGAAACCCTGACTGGCGCCCCGGTCTTGATACAAATCGGCACTGCGGACGATTACGATAACGGTGCACAACACTGCCGCGACTTAGTGACGTATGCGAAAGGGCAGAACCCCAATACGTTGGTAGAGCTGGCCGTGTACGAAGGCGCTTACCATGCCTGGGACCGGATCATGATTCCAGTTGAGGCGCCTGATCGCTTTGCAGACGAAGGCAGCTTCTTCACTACGCTGGTTACACCGACGGTTGAGATCAAGCCGGATGTGGAGCAGGCTTACGCTTCGCGCAAGCGAGTGGTGCGTTTCTTCCGACACAAGCTCTGATACGCTTCAACCCCGCGCCGTGCTGGGCGTGGGGTTGACCGAACGGCTGCCGTGGGAGTGCGGGAGGAGAGCATCAGTTCACCGGCGTCAGCTTGGCAACGCCGAGTGCCAGCCACTTGGTGCCATGGCGTCCAAAGTGAACTTGGGCGCGTGCGTCCTGGCCGCAGCCTTCGAGCGTGACGATCACGCCTTCGCCGAACTTGTTGTGAAACACGTTCTGCCCTGAGCGCAGGCCGTGGCTGGACGTCTTGGCCTGGAACGGCGCAGGGGTGGCCGCATGGTCTGCACGCGATCGAGCGCCCACACCCGCACGCTCGGCCCACGCGTTCTTCGGGTACGTGCGCGCGGCACCAACGTCGAAACCCTGGGCGCGAGGGGTGAGCCATTTCAAAGTCGCTTCGGGCAACTCGTCGAAAAAACGGCTTCTCAAGTTGTAGCGCGTTTGGCCGTGGATCATGCGCGATTGCGCAAAACTCAAGTACAGCCGCCGGCGGGCCCGGGTGATCGCCACGTACATGAGGCGGCGCTCTTCTTCCAACCCTGCCACTTCTGAGACCGAGTTTTCGTGCGGAAACAAGCCTTCTTCCAGCCCAGTGATGAACACGCAATCGAACTCCAGCCCTTTGGCGGAGTGCACCGTCATCAGTTGAATCGCGTCCTGCCCCTCTTGCGCCTGGTTGTCGCCGGCTTCGAGCGCGGCGTGGGTCAAAAAAGCGGCCAGGGGCGAGACGGTCTCACCGGAGTCGATGTCGGCCGCCGAGGCCGCAGCGGTTGGCTGTGAGT
>JAOTTZ010000066.1 GCA_029864165.1 Burkholderiaceae bacterium | reverse complement strand
GCACGCGCATCACCTTGCCACTGGCGAACTTGCTGGTAAAAGATTAATCCGTCGTGTTGCTGCCGCCAGGTCCGTCTGGGCCCACGCTAGCTCGCAGGGCATCACTGCTTGACCGGTCGTTTCATCAGCTTGCGCTGCAACGTGCGTCTGTGCATTTTCAGTGCACGCGCCGTCTCAGAAATGTTGCCCTGGTGTTCGGCAAGCGCTGTTTGAATGTGTTCCCATTCCACGCGTTTGAGCGAGGGTGGATCGTCCGGCACGGCCAGAGACGCGTCGCCCTCACCACCGCGCGCGAGGGCTGCCACTATTTGGTCAGCATCCACCGGCTTGGCCAGGTAGTAGGCGGCGCCCAGCTTGATCGCCTCCACAGCGGTGGCAATGCTCGCATAACCCGTCAGCATGACAATGCGCATCTCGGCGTCCAGCGCCAGCAGGTCTTTGATCAGCGACAGCCCCGAGCTACCCGGCATCTTCAAATCGACCACTGCAAACCGAGGTAAACACTCGCGAGCCAGCAAGATCGCCTCTTCGGCGTTGGCTGCCGCCGATACCGTGTAGGCACGCTTGGCGAGCGCGCGCGCGAGCACAGTGCGAAAAACGTCATCGTCATCCACCAGCAGCAGGCTTAGGCTGTCCATAGCTACGATGCACGCGTTTTATCGCAGGCTTTTATCATCGTTGCGCAGCCGGACATCGTGGTTTCGGGCGTATCAGGTAAGTCCGCACGCTAGCGGCGCAGCGTCGAGCCGTCGAGCACTTGCTTCTTGACAGCGACTGCGGCAGCGCAAACGTTGATGGGGGTCAGCTGCACAAAAATGTACGCTCCAGGCACTTCGCGCTGGATGTCCCGACGAACTCGGTGTGGCCCAGCGGGTTGTCAAAGGACTGCGACGCTCGGGTCGCGCACCCTGGCAGTCACCCACTCGCAGCCATTGCCAAGGTACAGAGCATGTATAGATTGTATGATTCGCTAGGCTTAGACTGCGCGCCTCTTCGCTGCTATGGTCAACCGCTGTGCGTTTCACAGTGAAAGCAATCTTGGTCAGTGCTCACCGGTTAGAAGCATGCCGGAGCGAAGTTGATGCGTCAACCCATGAGCATGCTCGCCCCCCCAGTTCCTCAATTACACGCAACCGATCTGGTACCGTGGCTTGGAAACTGCCGTCGTCTGGCGCGCGACCGCTGCCGCAGCGGGGCCGAGCGTACTGTTGTTCGCCAACGCGCGTCGCCGACATGTCGAGGTGCAACGCCAACAGAAAGTTTGTGCATGCAGGCATCTTGCAACGAACGCATAGCGTACCGGCAACGCCGCCAGCGTAATGCCCTCGCAACGATCACAGCCGCCTTTGTGTTGGTGGCATGCGCCGTGCGCGTCGTGGCCGCAGAACCAGGCGATGTCTGCACCGGCATTGACGAAGACTCGGACCGGCTTGCCTGCTACGACCGCGCGCATGGACGAAGCGGCCCGCAGCCGCAGCCGCGTCAGGTCCAACTGGAGGCCGAGACTGCTGGCCGTGCCACGTCGCCGTCGGCCGACCCGGCAAACCGTCGGCCCAACGAACCGACCGCCCAGCCACCGGTGCGTGCAACGTCGGCTGCCACGAAGCCGTCTCCTCTTGCCGAGGTGTGGGAGCACGGCGCAGCGCACAGGCGAAAAAAGTTTCGCCTGCGTCCGCACCGCGCCAGTTATTTCCTCCCGGTTCGATACAGCGATCGACCTAACTTGTTGCCAAATAGCCCCGCTTTGGATCACAGCGTTACCACAGCCCTTCCCATCAAAGCAACCGAGGCGAAGTTTCAGTTCAGCTTCAAAGTGAAGGCTTGGGAGAATCTGTTCGACGACAACGGTGACGTCTGGCTCGCCTTCACCCAACAGTCCAACTGGCAAATGTTTAGCAGCTCGGTGTCGTCGCCGTTTCGTGAAACCAACTATGAACCGGAAGTGATCGTTTCGCTGCGCACCCAGGGCGATGTGCTGGGCTGGCGTTGGCGCGCTCTGAATCTGGGTTTTGTGCACCAGTCCAATGGCAGGTCGCTACCGATCTCGCGCAGTTGGAATCGCGTCTACGCTCAATTCGGCCTCGAGCGTGGGAACTACACGCTGCTGGCCAGGCCGTGGCTACGTATGCCGGAAAAGGACGAGCGCGACGACAACCCGGACATACGGCAATTCCTCGGCTCAGGCGACGTGCGGCTGGCCTATGTGCGTGCGGGCCACGTCATTTCAGCGCTAGGACGCTACAGCGTTTCTGGCAAACGCGGCGCGCTGCAACTCGATTGGGCGTACCCGGTTGTTGGTGCGCTCAAGGGCTACCTACAGGTCACGAGCGGCTATGGTGAAAGCCTGGTCGATTACAACCAGTCGCAGAACACGGTCGGTATCGGAATCTTGCTCTTGCCATGGCAGTAGGCGGTCAGCCCGAGCACGCGACTCCAGAGCGTCAACCGCGGGCGCGAGTGCCCAAGCTGAAGCTGCCGCAGGCAGGTCACGCTCCACCTCACGCCGGTGATTTACCTCGACCTAGATCGGTTTAGCGGCAAGGGGCCGGCGACGGGCCGGCTGGCGGCTGCCTGACGACGTTGGAGTGGTGGAGCCTGATCACCATGTTGCACTGCCGGTGTCAGAGATCGGAATGACGCGCCGCACGATCATTGATTTATCCACCGTGGGCTACGCTCGGCCGTCGTAGCTGAGTCCGACCATCGTGCCGTTATCGGCAGTTCTCTCATGGCGGTGGGCGAACAGCGGCGATTTTCCCGGGCCGGTAAAGCTGCATAAGCGGTCACAGCGTGGTGCGTCAAAGACATACGAGCTCGGCTGAGGGACCGGTCGGCATTGCCACGAGTATCTGCAATGCGGACGAAACGGGCGGTAGAGTCTGGCGTGTGATTTCACACAATCGGCCACCAACGGTCAGTCACGGCCGACCGCTTTGAGGCAAGAGATCGGTCCATACGCGAGCGCACACATAGACAGACTCCGACAGACAACGGCTTACTCAGGCGGCCGTGACTTTCGCTAGTTCGGCGGTGAAAGATGTTGCGCGATCGCGGCGAATAGCCTTTTCGTAACTCGGGATCAGTTGCTTTGAGATGGCTCTGACGGCTGAAGGGCTCTTCAATTCGCGTTTGTAGTCAAAAGGGTTTTTTGCTTCTTCGCGCTCAGCAACTTCAGCGTTTAAGTCCACTACCAAGTCGGAAACAATATTTTCCATCGCGGCGCGCAGCTTGTCGCTGCCGATTCGATCGAGGAATTCACCGGCGTTCTCCACAAAACGGCGACCGTCGGCATCAACGTCTAGCGCTTGCCTCAGCAAGTACAACAGGAAGAATTGTGTTAGCCGATAGTTGGTCGCAAGCTGGTTCTTGAGACGTGGAAGCGACTTGAGGACGGCTTCATGGCAGCCCCACAGAGCGATGATTCGGCTTGCTGTCACCTCGGGGCGTCCGAAGATGTCGCTATGTAGCTCGTCGAAGAACCGATATGACTGGTGGCAGGACCACGGTAGTTGAAGGTCAAATGCAAGAAGCAGGCGGGCAGCTTCTTCGTTCGTGATGACCGAGCTAGCCTTCGATGACTCACCGCGCTTAATCTCGTAGTCGATCGCACCAGCAAACTTGTTGCGAAACTCGCTTTGAAGTCTTCGCTGTATCGTGCTATTGGATTGCAAATCTCGCGCGCTAATGGCGTTTTGGTTGTTGCTGTGCCGCGTAATTTTGGCGGCAAGCTCATTTTGCGGCGGCAACTGAATGATTCGTGCGAGTAATCGAAGCTCGTCAGAAATCTTAGCTCGGTGCTCGAAAAGCGTAGTCAGACTCTGGCAACCATTGACCACCGTGTAACCATCGATTGTCAGAAAGTCATCAACATAGGCGGCCTTCTCGGCAAGCACGGTCAGTCCATTGTGATACAGCAGGAAGTTCTTGTGTTCGGCCTGCTCGCTGACGCTATCCGCGATCGCTTTGTTGACCTTCGTGCGTCCAAGTGCTTGCCGAACGATCCACGCAAACAGTTCGCCGCTTTCTAAGCCGGACATTGCCACGAGTTCCTTCGCGAGAAGTGGGGCAACATACACCGTTGCGTCTGCAGTCTTGTATTCAATTGGCATATGACCGTCAAGGCGAAACTTTATCTCGCTATGGACAGGCGCTGATTCGCCAGGAGAAACCCAGTTTTCTTGCAAGCTGACGCCATCAAAAACGGAAATGTCAGGTCGTGTTTCTAGGTAGTCGGCGGCGTTTCCATCTTGTCGTGCATTCGTTACGAACAGACCACGTAGCTTGAACCCTTTGTCGACGAGATTAGGAATGTCGGCGTCCTTGATTAGCGCCCTAAGTTCTACATTGCCAGTCGTACTAGATAGTTGCTCAACTGACTCTCGAGTTCGAAGCTGATCGAGCGTTCCGGCAAACTCCTTGAGTGCCGTATCACCAAGCGTCCTTTTGTCGTTCTGTAAGAGCCTCGTCTGAAAAACGTCGATCCGTTCAAGGTTCATATCGACGTAAATGCCGTCTATGCCTTTGTCGTCTGGGCCATCACAGATCGCGTCTTGCGCTTCTGTCTCGTTTAGACGGTAATAGTGCTCAAGAAACCAGCCGAGAAACGCACGAGACTCCGTCCTGCCCACAATCAAATGCGATCCAAACTGCTTCAAGATTGCTGGGTACGTCAGTTCCAGCTTTGTGCTCATTGATACCCCCGTTGTTTGAGAAACGTCGGACATGTTCGCCGCGCAGTTTGGCCAACAGCCCGCGCAATATATCCCATGAAGCGGCACACGACCGGTGGTGGCAACACGACTGCAATCTTTCCTGCGCCGGCGGTAAACTCTTTTGTCGAAAGTTGACTACCTTGTTTCATGGCGCATTCACACGCGCGAACCACTGACCGCACTGGGTCGTACCGACGTTGACGCGCCGCGACTGATCGGTGCCTTTACAGCCTGTAGCGGGCCTTGACGGCTGGGTTCGCGCCGAGGAACAAGCTCCGCGCGATGAGGAGAATCAGAGCTGAACCGTCCATCGACTTCCTCTGGAAAGTCTTGCCGCAAACGGTGCAGCGATATACGCAAACCACCGGGCCATTGCTTCGCGACGCTGCAGCACGGCGCGGCTGCGGCGTTGTCAGCGTCTTCGGCTAAGAGCTTCCTCATCTACTCGGCCGCGACGCACTCGGAGCAACAGGCAGCGGTCCTGCGGGAGAAAGTTCGACCAGATAGCGTGGCGTGAACGATTGCCCGGTGACAGACGCGCCCTGCACGCGGTCCACGCGGTAGGAGCGGTGCTCGCCGGAATCGCTTCGAATGGCATGCAGTACGAAATTGCCCTCAGAGGTCTGCCGAAGTGAGTAGGGCTCAATGCGGCGAACACGGCCGTCATAGGTGAGGTCAACGCAGAGGTAGTTCGCGGCCGCGAAGCGAATAATTTCCAGCGGTGCACGCGCGCGACGGGGGACGGTCATCGGCAGCACACGGCTGCGGATGGTGATTTCTGAGGAGCCGGGTTGGATGCTTGCGCGCTGCGGCGCTTGCGCGGCGCCCATGATCCAGGTGAAGACGTTCGGCAACGCAGCCCAGAAGTCGGCCACGGGTGGCAGCACCGGAAGCTGGTGGCCCAGCATGCTTGCCCACGTTGCTTCCAGATCGGCGAGGTGCGGTTCGAGCGCCTCGAACGTCGGCACGACAATCCCTTTATAGGCGCATTTTTGCTCAAGCACGTCACGCAGTACCGATGATGGCGGTCGACTGTCACCGTGGCGATAGAGGTTGACAACGTCATAGAGGTCGCGGGGCCGAGTCCTTTCACCAAGCGCTCGCAACTTCTCTGCGAATGCTTCCTCGTAGGCGTAGCTGTTGATCCAGAGCCCTGCTTCGGGGCGATCGGAATATGGATGAAATACCTCGCGCCGCACAGCGGGCAGCACGAGCTTTTCATCCGCCGTGAGGTCAAGTTTGATCTTCGGCCATCCGCCCGCGCTTGACGCTGGCGATACCGGGCCGCGATAGCCGACTTTGCCTTGGCAGGCGAGGCGACCGCGCGGGTTCTTGTAAATGTCGAAGCTCAGTTGATCGCTTGGCATCACGAGGCCGGATTCATCCGCTACCCAGGCGATGACTTCGCCGAGCGCACGCTGGAGCAAGCCCTCGTCAAGTTGGCGCTCGTCGCGCAACGTAAAGTCAAGGTCCTCGGAAAACCGATATGTTTCGAAGTAACACTTCTTCAGGCATGTGCCGCCCTTGAACACCCAGGAGTCGGCGAGATCGGGGTGGGCACAAATTCCAGCAATCAGCCAACCGAGAACATAGTCTTTCTCAACGACATTGGGCAGTAGTCCAAGTGCGGATGCCGTTTCAAGGATCTCGCGCTTGTCGATCACGTTGCGCCCTGCTTCCAGCGCTTTGGTATCCAGAGCCGCCATGCCGTTTGTAGATGGCTGGACGGGACTGCGGGATCGAGCTGCGCATAGCCCTGCGTCAATCGCGCGCGGCAGGCGGCGGCGAGGTCTGAGCTATGCAGATGTGTCTCGGCCAGGAAACCTAGCCTCTTGAAAATCGCACCATTGCCGAACTGCTCGGCGTAGCGCACTAAAAGATCGCCATCGTAGGTCGGCGACCTTTGATATGAAGCCAGGCAGTCGGCAACGTGATCGATTCCGCCGCCGGTGTTCGGCCGCGCCAACATGTCGATCATGGTGCGCGCTGGCTCCGAGACATTGACGCGCAGCGAGCCGCGCCAGATGGCCTTGACGCCGAACAGTCGCTTCTGCGTCGTGTGATGCAGCAAGAAGGAGACCCCCTGCGCGGTCACGCACTTGGCGTTGACCCGTCGCGTTGTGAATACGACTGTTTGATTGAAAAGTTGCTCGGTCAGATCCCAGTAGTGAGCGGCAGTCCATCCGCCGATGTAGCACTGACCGAAAAGCGCCGGGACCAGCACCCAAGGATCTTCAACGACCTGCTCACTGCCGGCAAGGTCAAGCGGCACTGGGACATAGAGTCCGTGCCCGATACGCCGTAACCAACCCTGCTCACGCCAACGCGATAGCAACTTCGCGGCAGCAGTACGGTCGAGGTTGAGCGTCTTCACCGTGGTGTTGATCGACACCACTTCCTTGGTGGCGCGCAACACGGCGGCAAGCCGCGCGCGCGAGCTTGGCAGAGTTCCGCTTTCTCTCATTGTGGCTATACCATAGCACTTAATATTCGCATATTTAATGACTTTAACGTTATTTAATATAGTTTCTAGAACAAGTTCAGGCTGACAGTCCTAACCGCATTGACCCGGCTGTAGCGTTTGAATTGGGACGATGATGGTGGCTCATGCAGCGGCGAGTCAACTGATGAGTAGAAAGCAGGGGCCGAGAACAGATCGACCCGATTCGCAGCGCCAAAGGCGTGCGGCCACGCCGCGCACAGACGCAGACTTGTGGATGATCTAGCGGATAATCAACGCTGCCACCTATCGTTGTGCGTGGTTCATGGTCGGCCGGCCAACGCTAACATCTCTGCACGTGTTTTTCGGCCTACCAAGATCGAGCAAATGAGCAACGCGCCGTGACCATACAGACCGACAACTTCGTTCCTGTTAACCGCGTGGTCAGCGTCGCGCCGGCTTCGCCCAACGAAGAAGCTATCGAACGCGCGCTGCGCCCCAAGGGCTTGCAAGACTACGTCGGCCAAGCAAAGGCTTGCGAGCAACTGGAAATCTTCATCGGCGCGGCCAAACTGCGCAGCGAGGCGATGGACCACGTGCTCTTGTTCGGCCCGCCGGGGCTGGGCAAAACGACACTGAGCCACATCATTGCCA
>JAOTTZ010000557.1 GCA_029864165.1 Burkholderiaceae bacterium | reverse complement strand
GGGCGCAACGTTGCCGAGTGCCGGCAGGTCGCGTATGCGATTGCGCATTCACCGCTGGTCAAGACGGCGTTCTTTGCCAACGACCCCAACCTTGGTCGCATTCTTGCCGCGGTGGGCTACGCCGGCATTGCCGACCTAGATCCAACGCTGATCGACCTCTACCTCGGTGACGTACTCGTCGTCCAGCACGGTGGCCGTCACCCCGCCTACCGCGAAGAAGACGGCCAGCGTGTGATGAGGCAAAGTGAAATCACCGTGTGCGTGGACCTAGGTCGCGGCCCGGCACAGACGACCGTGTGGACCTGCGACCTGAGCTACGACTACGTGAAAATCAACGCCGACTATCGCAGTTGAGCGTGTCGGTGATGGCGCGTTACTGAGTCCACCTGTGACGCATTCACCCGGCCGCCGCCAAGACCATTTGCACCCGCTCGCGTCCGTTATATTCATCCAAACTCAAACGGTAAGCTAGGTGCACACGGGCCGGCAGCGGGTCGCTGCGGTCGAACCAGATGGCGTCGCGAACCACACCACCGTGCCGCACGGTGAGCTTGAGGTGCTTCTCGCCCACCAGGCGCTGCGAAACCACCTCGACTTCGTCGCTGAAGACCGGTGGGTCGAAGGCCTGGCCCCAGACTTGGGCGTCAAGCTGGCGCACCGTCTCAATACTGAAATACTCGGGCGGCAACGGGCCGTCGGTGCGCACAGTACGCTTTAACGTGGCCGCATCGAGCCACTCGCGGGCTACTTGCTGCAATGCCGTGTCGAATGCCTCGAAACCGTCCGCATCGATGCTGCAACCTGCTGCCATGGCATGGCCACCAAAGCGTTTCATCAGTGAGGGGTGGCGCTTGCTTATCAGATCGAGTGCGTCGCGCAAGTGAAACCCTGCGATAGAGCGGCCTGAACCCTTGAGCCACCCGTCTTTCCCGAGCGCAAACACAAAGGTCGGGCGGTGCACACTGTCTTTCAGGCGCGAGGCCACGATACCAACCACACCTTCGTGAAACGTCGGGTCGAAAATCGAAAGCGCGGCGGGTGGGTCGCCTGCGTTCTCGGCGTTGCGCAGCAGCGAGGCCAGCAGCGTCTCGGCTTGGTCGCGCATGCTCGTCTCGACCTTGCGCCGGTCTTGGTTGATGCTATCCAGCACTTGCGCCAGCTCAGCCGCCTTAGCGGCGTCGTC
Organism: Burkholderiaceae bacterium; assembly: GCA_029864165.1. Lineage (GTDB taxonomy): Bacteria > Pseudomonadota > Gammaproteobacteria > Burkholderiales > Burkholderiaceae_C > CAIKUF01. The sequence continues at coordinate 834 of JAOTTZ010000557.1, read as the reverse complement.
GGTGAGCAGACATTCGATGCCCAGCGTCATGTCTGACAAGCGCCCTGCAGCGTTGATGCGTGGGCCGAGCACAAAGCCCAAGTCGAAGCCGCTGATGCGCTCGGGGTTGCGCGCCGCCACCGCCAACAGCGCGGCGACGCCGGGCTGCATGCGCCGCGCGCGGATGCGCTTGAGGCCCTGCGCAACAAGGCGGCGGTTGTTGACGTCGAGCTTGACGACATCGGCCACGGTACCGAGCGCAACAAGATCGAGCAACGCGTCGAGTTTAGGTTGCGTCTGCTGCGTGAACACACCCCGCTCGCGCAACTCGCTGCGCAAGGCCAGCAGTACGTAGAACATAACGCCCACGCCGGCCATGTTCTTGCTCGCAAAGCTGCAACCGGGCTGGTTGGGGTTGACGATCACGTTGGCATCGGGCAGTGCCACCGCGCCATCGACCAGCGCCGGCAGGTGGTGGTCCGTCACCACCACAGCCAAGCCGTTTTCGCGCGCGTGCGCCACACCGTCCAGACTGGCGATACCGTTGTCTACGGTTATGAGCACGTGGGGCTTCTTCGCTAAGGCAAGATCGACAATGGCTGGCGTCAGGCCGTAGCCGTGCACCACGCGGTCGGGTACCACGTAGTGCAATGTATCGGGCGCGGCGCCCAGCAGGCGCAAACCTCGCAGCGCCACCGCACAAGCCGTGGCGCCGTCGCAGTCGTAGTCGGCCACCACGCACAGGCGCTGGGCACCTGCCATGGCGTCGGCCAGCAAGCGCGCCGCAGCCTGCGCACCCAACAACTCGGTGGGCGGCAGCAAACGCGCCAGGCTGTCATCCAGATCGTCGGCGCT
>JAOTTZ010000556.1 GCA_029864165.1 Burkholderiaceae bacterium | reverse complement strand
TGATCGACAACCTGTCGGGGTATTTGTACTTGATCGTTTACGCCGATCCGAGTCAAGAAAATGCGTTCGCGCGTGCGCAGCAGCGGCTGGCCGAGTTGACCGACAAGCTCAAGTGCAGCGTGAATGCACCGGCGGTCACCCGCAGTACCTCGCAAAATGTTGAGCGCGAGTTCGCCAAAGATGACTACATCGCTGCGGTGCTCAAGGCCAAGGAGTACATCGCTGCCGGCGATATGATGCAGGTGCAGGTGGGCCAGCGTTTGAAAAAGCGCTATGCCGGGTCTCCCCTGTCACTTTACCGGGCATTGCGTTCGCTGAACCCTTCGCCCTACATGTACTTCTACGACATGGGCGAATTCCAGATCGTCGGCGCTTCACCCGAAATTCTGGTGCGGCATGAACACGCTGCCGAGGGTGACAAGATCACCATCAGGCCCTTGGCCGGCACGCGCCCGCGCGGCGCTACGCCGGAGCAGGACCGGCAACTGGAAGCCGAGTTGAGCGCGGACCCGAAAGAACGCGCCGAACACGTGATGCTGATCGACCTGGCACGCAACGACATCGGCCGTATCGCCAAGACCGGCAGCGTCAAAGTCACCGACGCCTTCACCGTAGAGCGCTATTCGCACGTGATGCACATCGTCAGCAACGTCGAGGGTCTGCTCAAAGACGGCATGACCAACATGGACGTGCTGCGCGCCACTTTTCCCGCCGGAACGCTCACCGGTGCACCCAAAGTGCGCGCGATGGAGATCATCGATGAGTTGGAACCTGTCAAGCGCGGCATCTACGGCGGCGCTTGCGGCTATCTGAGCTTTGCCGGCGACATGGACGTGGCCATCGCCATCCGCACCGGCATTGTGAAAGACCAAGTGCTGTACGCGCAAGCCGCTGCGGGGATCGTAGCCGACTCGGTGCCCGAACTTGAGTGGCAAGAAACCGAGGCCAAGGCAAGAGCGTTGATACGCGCTTCGGAGCTGGTTGAAGAGGGGTTTTGAGCGGCCGAGGGCGGCGCGAAGCCTGTCTTACGGCCGACATGCAGGCGCACGAGTTGTTCATCTCCCCCTGCGACAATGGCGTCGTAGTTGAACTTGCACGCACACATCGTCATGAATTCCAAGACCGGCCGCAACGACCCCTGCCCATGCGGCAGTGGCAAGAAGTACAAGCACTGCTGTAGCCTCGCCGCTGCGCCCGACGTCGTGCCGGCTGAGTCGCATGACGGCGCGGTCACGCGTGCGCTGGCATGGCTGAATCAGCATCATCGCAAGGCGATGGGCACCGCCATGAAAACGGCGATCGACGAAACTGTTTTCGAGATCTGCGGCGACGACGAAGTCGCGCGCGGGGCCATGGCGGGAATGAGCGATGAGCTGTGGCAGCAAGTCGAGATCAACTTCACCGAATGGTTGCTGGCCGAAGGCGATATCCAAGTCAAGGGTGAAATGCAGCGCGTCTCGGAATTGCTGTTCGGTCCGCGCGGCCCGCTGTTGACGACGGATCAACGCGTCTGGCTGGAGCAGCTTGCGCGCCGCCCGCTGCGCCTGTACGACGTGACCGAAGTAGTGCCCGACGCGAGCATCACGCTGTGCGATGCGCTGGATACCGAACAATTGGCGGTCGTCGTGGTCGAGCGAGCGGGGAGTCGCTCGCTGCGGGTCGGCATGCAAATCGGCGCACGGGTGATGCAAGTCGCTGCGCAGCACCAGCTCTCCGGGGCGATGTACCCTTTTTCCGCCTGGGCTGGTCGCGAGGTACAAAGCATGCTGCGCAACATGCTGGCCGAACCCGGCCTGCCGGAAGAAGACCGGCAGCTGATCGTGAGCCAAGGGGTCATGGAGGGTTGGTTGGAGCAGTATCTGATACCCGCCAGGTTGCCACAGTTCATCGACGCCTCCACGGGTGAACCCATGCTGTACGTCACCGACCACTACGAGGTGCAGGACTGGGATGCGCTCACCACAAAACTTGCAACGCAGCCCGATGTGGAGGGCAACCGCGATTCGCGCTGGGATCGT
>JAOTTZ010000555.1 GCA_029864165.1 Burkholderiaceae bacterium | reverse complement strand
GCGTAGGCCGTCCACCAGGACAACCAAGTTCTGACTCGCGGTATCGCCGTAGCCGCGCAAGTCGAGTGTCAGTTCTCGCCCTCCGTTCAGATCTGCACGGCCGACGACGCCGGCCAGTCTGCGGATCGCTTCGTTGACATCGGACACGCCAGAGTGTCGTATGTCCTCGGCGCTGATGATGGTCGCGCCGATGGCAGCTGTTTGCATAGGTTGAGGGCTGCGAGAGGCGGTAACGATCACCGTATCGAGCAGCGACACGGTGGGTGGTTGTGCGCGCGAGTGAGGTGACAGGCAACCGACCCATGCAGCGGCCAGCGCAAGGCGTGCCCTGAGCACCGAGCGATGTGATTTCATAAGAAAGTGGACCCATACAAGAGGCGTCGGCTTCCGGTTCCCCGCGGGAGCACGACCACACGGCGAGGTCGTCTTGAAGACGACCTCGCCCCCTTGTTGGCCGGTATCCGGGCTGGCGGAGACTACCCAAGCAACCTTCCCAAAGGCTCATACCTTCAGTGGTGTGTGTGCTTGGACGGAGGTCGCAGCAGCGACCTCGTCCGCCGTACCGTTGCGGGGGCAGCGCAGACTGGAAGCGCGACTCGGCAGTGTTCGAGAGCGCATTCCGTTGCTTCCCGTTTAACTGCGCCGGCAAGAACACCGACGCGGGCACCAACAATGCATATTCTAGGGTTGAGGCACCTACAATTCATCTCGATCACACTGACCCGCGCTGACCAGAGGTCCTTTATGTCCACCCTCAGAGAACTGACAGACCGCGTTGAGCGTCTTCTGCTGCGGCATGAAGAGCTGAAGCGCACTTCTGCACTGCTCGAAGAACAGCTGGCAAGCGTCACGCAAGATCGCGACAGCCTGCGTTCGCGCTTGAACGCTGCACGCCGGCGCATCGACGCGCTGTTGGAGCGCTTACCTACAGAGACGCCGTGTCAGGTGGGCAACAAGGAGGTGGCGCCATGAAGCAGTTGGAAGTGACGATATTGGGGCACAGCTACGTCCTTGCCTGTCCAGAAGGCGCCGAAACAGCACTGCTGCAGGCTGTCAATCGCGTAGACCGCGAAATGAGCGCCATACGCGACGCGGGCAAAGTCAAGGCGCGCGAGCGTATTGCCGTGCTGGCGGCTTTGAACCTGGCTTATTCGCTAGCGGACCGTTCTGAAGAAAATGCCACCCCCATGACAACCGATGCGGGGGCAGCGGACATAGACGGGCTCGTGCGTCGCCTCGACCAAACGCTGGGCGCGGATGGCCAGTTGCTGTGAAACAGCGGCTTCGATTGGGCGTAAGATGTGCTTGTCCGTTGCGTTCGCGTGAGTTATATATTTCTTGAACCGATGCTCATATGAGCTAGGGCTTGGAATATCGCCCGGTAGGCGTGAACGTCTCGCGTCAGACGATCCCAACACCGGTCTGACCTCGCCCACCTGAACCCTGGGTTCAGGAATGCTGCTCCCGGTTCGCAACGGACGCTTTACACCATGCCTGCTACCCAGTACTGGCTCATGAAGAGCGAGCCCAGCGAGTGCTCGATCGACGACCTAACCAACGCGCCTGGGCAAATTGTGGCCTGGGTCGGTGTACGCAACTACCAAGCGCGTAACTTCATGCGTGATCAGATGCGTATCGGCGACGGCGTGCTGTTCTACCACTCGTCGTGCGCTGAGCCGGGTATTGCCGGCGTCGCCGAGGTGTGCAGCGCCGCGTACCCCGACGCTACGCAGTTCGACCGGGCCAGCGCATATCACGACCCTAAGTCGACGCCAGACGCTCCACGCTGGCTGCATGTGGACGTTCACCTGCTGCGCAAGACGCGGCTGTTGTCGCTTGCCGAGATGCGTGCCAATCCGAACCTGGCCACCATGCGCGTGCTGCGCAAGGGTAACCGGCTGTCGATCACCCCCGTCACGGCAGGCGAATGGCAGGCGGTGATGAAGCTGGTGCAGAAGTAGTGGTCTTGGGCTTTGAGTGGCAACTCGTTGCCGAGTTGCTACTACTCGGCTGCTGTAGCG
>JAOTTZ010000553.1 GCA_029864165.1 Burkholderiaceae bacterium | reverse complement strand
TGATGGATTCGGCCTCATGGCTAGGCGCAAACCACAGCGATACCAGGACGTATCGCGAGGATTTGCAACGACGCCATGGGGTCGAAGGCGCGCTTTCATGTATCGATATTTTCGAGTCGCAGCACTACGCACATCGGGCGGTCTCGCCGCGACTGAAGTTTCTGCGGTTAAGCTAAGTTTGTTAGCGCGACTGTCCACCATTTACCACGAAGGGATACACCTGCATACACCTACCGCAGCCCGCCAACGAGTACCGAGCCCTCGCCACAGTGGCAGTGGCCGGCCTCGCCCGGCCAAAAGCTACAATTACCAGCAAGGCCTCCGGTGCGTGTGCTCGGTGCCTATCAACCTGAATGACCTCAGCAACATCTACGCGCTCGCGCCGACAGGCGTGCGCTGCCGGCTACTCCCACTGACGCCGGAGGCGGCGAGTGCCCTTGCTGAAGTTTCTGTTGGCATGTGCAAGACGTGTCCGTGGGTTTTGTGAAATTACACGCATGAAAACAAGATGGAAATAGACAATATGCAAGGCAGCGATTCGCGACGCAGTTTGCGCGCACAAATGGGCATTCTGCCCCAGGGGCACAACTAATGACGTTTGCACAGTTTCTCTCGATCCTGCAAGCGCGCAAGTGGGTAGCGCTCGCGGTGTTTTCGCTGGTGGTAGCTACCGCCGTGGCGGTGAGCCTGCTGCTGCCCAAGCAGTACACTGCTGTGGCTTCGATCTTGATGGATGCCAAGCCTGACCCCGTGTCGGCAATGGCCTACTCCAGAACGGCTGGTTTTATGGCCACTCAGGGGGACATTCTCACGAGTAAGCGGGTAGCGCTGCGCGTGATCCGCGATCTCAAACTGCTGGACAATTCGCAATTGCGCGAACAGTGGCTACAAGCATCTGGCGGCGCAGGCACTATCGAGCAGTGGCTGGTCAAGCTACTTCAAAAGGGGCTGGGCATCACGCCCTCGCGAGACAGCCAAATCATCCAGATCGAGTACGAGTCGCCTGACCCTCGCTTTGCCGCCGTATTGGCCAACGCGTTCGCCCAAGCTTACATTGCCACCACGCTGGAGTTGCGCGTCGACCCTGCCAAGCAGTTTAAGAGTTTTTTCGACGCACAATCCAAAGAAGCCCGTGAAGCGTTGGAGAAGGCGCAGGCACGGCTGTCGAGTTTTCAACGCGAGAATGGCATCATCGCGACTGATGAGCGACTAGACATTGAGAATGCTCGGCTCAACCAGCTTTCTTCTCAGTTGGTGCAAATTCAGGCGATCTCGTCCGAGTCAGGGAGCCGGCAAGCCCAAGCAGAGGGTACGTCGGGCGAGCGTATGCAAGAGGTAATCAACAATTCGTTGATCGTTGGCATGAAGGCTGACGTCAACCGCCAAGAAGCCCGGCTGCAGGAATTGAACTCTAAGTTCGGAGACAGACACCCTCAAGTGATCGAGGCCAACGCCAGTATCGCTGAGCTTCACAGCCGCATCGATGCCGAAATCCGTCGTGTCACCGGTGGCGTAGCGGTCACCAATACGATCAATAAAGAGCGCGAAGCCACAGTACGCAGAGAGTTAGATCTACAGCGTGCCAAAATGCTGCGCCTGAAGGCCGTGCGCGATGAGGGCCAGGTGCTGGTGCGCGAGGTAGAGAACGCTCAGCGTGCGTACGATGCGCTGATGGCACGCCTTACCCAAACGGCGTTGGAGAGTCTGGCTACCCAAACCTATGCCAGTACACTGACATCGGCTGATGCGCCCACCGCACACTCGTCACCGAAGCTGGTGACCAATACCGCCCTGGCGGTATTTCTGGGCGCTCTACTCGCTGTAGGCGTGACCATCTTGGTTGAACTTACGAACCGGCGCGTACGGTGTCCCGAAGATGTCTTAGCAAGTTTGGGCATACCAGTTCTTGGCAGCCTGCCTAAGCCTAGCGCTAAGCGCTTCAGTTCTGGAAAGCGGATTTCATTGACGCAGCAGCGGGTCATAGGACTGCCCGCACCGAGCAGGAGTGCTTGATGGCCAAGTT
>JAOTTZ010000554.1 GCA_029864165.1 Burkholderiaceae bacterium | reverse complement strand
TTCGGCGTGCCGGGCCTGGGTTTGAAGCGCGGGCTGGCCGAGGACCTGGTGGTCGCGCCCTATGCATCGGCGATGGCCCTCATGGTCGCGCCCGCCGCTGCGTGCGCCAACTTGCAGCGCCTTGCCGTGGAGGGCGCTGCCGGAGCATTCGGCTTGCACGAAGCCGTCGACTACACGCCCTCGCGCCTGCCGCGCGGCCAGTGCAGCGTGGTGGTGCGCTCCTTCATGGCCCACCATCAAGGCATGAGCCTGCTTGCGCTTGCGTATCACTTGCTGGGGCAACGTATGCAAAGGCGCTTCGAGGCTGATCCGCAGTTCCAAGCCACGCTGCTGCTGCTGCACGAGCGCGTTCCACGAGTGGTCGCGTTTCACCCGCACACCGCCGACCGCGCCGAGCTGCGCAGCACTTTCAGTGGGCCCGAGGCGCCGATCCGCGTTTTCAACACCCCCGACACACCGGCACCCGAGGTGCAACTGCTGTCCAATGGTCGCTATCAAGTGATGGTGACGAATGCGGGGGGTGGCTACAGCCGCTGGAAGGATTTCGCGCTCACCCGCTGGCGCGAAGACAGCACTTGCGACGCCTGGGGCAGTTTTTGCTACTTGCGAGACCTTGCCAGCGGCAAGTTCTGGTCCACGGCCTACCAACCCACGCAGCAGCGTGGCGATCTCTATGAAGCAATTTTCTCGGAGGGCCGCGCCGAATTTCGCCGCCGCGATTTCGGGTTGGACACACATACCGAAATCGTTGTCTCGCCCGAAGACGACATCGAGTTGCGGCGCGTTCGAGTCACCAATGGCAGCGGCGTGCGGCGCCGGATTGAGATTACCAGCTACACCGAGGTGGTGCTCGCACCGGCAGCCGCCGACGCGCTGCACCCCGCGTTCAGCAAGCTGTTCGTACAGACTGAGTTGGTGCAGCAGCCAGCCGCGCTGCTGTGCACACGACGGCCACGCTCACCGGAAGAGCCGACGCCGTGGATGTTCCAGTTGATGGCGGTGCATGGCGTGGCTAGCGAGGGCTTGTCGCACGAGACGGACCGCGCGCAGTTCATCGGCCGCGGCAATACCCTGGCGTCGCCACAGGCTCTGCACGCCCACGGCCCGCTGTCGAACAGCGCTGGCTCGGTACTCGATCCGGTGGCGGCCAGCCGTTGCGTCTTCACGCTGGAGCCGGACCAGACGGCCGTCATCGACGTGGCCTACGGCATGGCCGACAACCGCGCCGCCTGCCTTGCGCTGGTCGAGAAGTACCAGGATCGCCGCCTCGCCGACCGCGTGTTCGAGCTGGCGTGGGCGCACAGCCAGGTGGTGCTGCGCCAGCTCAACGCCAGCGAGGCCGATGCGCAGCTTTATGGTCAACTGGCCGGCGCGGTGATCTACTCGCAGGCCACACTGCGCGCCGAAAGCGCTGTGCTGCTGCGCAACCGGCGCAGCCAGTCGAGCCTGTGGGGCTATGCGATCTCAGGCGACCTGCCGATCGTGCTGCTGCGAATTGGCGAGGCCGCCAACTTGGAGCTGATACGCCAACTGGTGCAAGCCCATGCCTGGTGGCGGCTCAAAGGCCTGGCAGTCGATCTGGTGATATGGAACGAGGAGCGCGACGTCTATCGGCAGCGCTTGCAGGAACAGATCATGGGCTTGATCTCCGCCGGCGTGGAGTCGCATGTCATCGACCGGCCGGGCGGCATCTTCGTGCGCCAGGCCGAGCAGATTTCGCAAGAGGACCGCGTGCTGTTGCAGTCGGTGGCACGGGTGGTGATCCAGGACGGCCGCGGTACGCTGGCCGAACATGCGTCGCGCAAACCGCCGACGGATCGTCGCGTCACCCCGCTGGTGCCCCCGCGCGCAAGCCGCAGTGAGCGCCGCGTCACACCGCTGGCGCCCACGCGCGCGCATGTCGATGAGGAGGCTGCGACGGCACCTGCGAGCGCTGATTCCGAGTTGATTTTGTTCAACGGGCTGGGTGGCTTCACAGCCGACGGTCGTGAATACGTTATTGCCACGCCGGCCGGCGTTCGGC
>JAOTTZ010000552.1 GCA_029864165.1 Burkholderiaceae bacterium | reverse complement strand
CGAGGCGCGCAGCAGTTTCCCCACGTCGCGCTTGAGTTTGGCTGGCTCTGGGTCAGGCGGTGCGCGCATCATCCACTGTCCCATAGGATCGACGACGTAGATATGCTGCTCAACCTTTTTGCCGGGGCCAGGCGCCAGCCACTGTGTGAGTACCTCGCCCGGCGCTCGCAATACGCTGGGCGGTGTTCCCGTGCCGATGGCGTGCAGCACCTCGGGGCGAACGCGCTGTTCGTCGTTGACAAACCAGACTTTGTCAACCCGGTAGCGCTCTTTGCCCAGCATTTCGCGCAACTGACGCTGCAGGTAGAGCAGCTTTTCGCAACCCGGGTCGCAGGCTCCACCGGCGACGACGACGAGCAGCCACTGGCCCTTGAGTGAAGTCGCTTTCACGCGTTGGCCTTGCAGATTCGCGAGCGGCAAGTCGGGCGGCAGCGGTCGCGGCGGAACGATCAACTCACTGTAGTTGGTGCGGCTTTGAGGGCGAATCACGAAGTAGGTGAAGTACGAAGCCAGCACCGGGGCGGCGCACACCAGCAGCACCAACATCATCTTCAAACGGCCCAATCGTGTGCGTGGCCCGTCGCCCACTTCGGGTGCGGGCATGTTGTGCACGGTGAAAGCGTAACCCGCGGCGGGCGGCGCAGCCGAGCGAGGGCCTGAGGACTTGAGACCAGACATACAAACCTATCATCAGCGGCGCGCACAAGGCCCGCCATTGGAGCGCCTAACCACCATGCTTGTGGATATCAACCGCGGGTTGCAGCTACTGCCGCGGTAGGTCGGAGTTTGCACTTCCGAGCCTATTACGTACGTCGCGGAACTCACCAGGGGCGCAGCACCGCTTCGGTACTGGTGGGTTAGGCGGTTTATGCCCTAATTTTGCCGGATCAGCTCGATTGCTGCTTTCGCGCGCTGTCGCCCAGCAGCGCGTGTGCCGGGTGCAAGCTCCCAAGCCTGCTTCTTGTGCGTGGTGTGGCGTGGTGGGATGGGGGTGCAACCTGCGCCGTCGCGCGGAATTGGCCGCCCTCGCCAAGCGCGCCCCCGAATGTTTCTGATGAGTCTCCGAACGTTCAGAGCTCGAACAAGGCTGCGCTATTCCGCCTTTGCCTGATCAGCGACGGCGCGCAACAGCTCGGACGAGCCGGCGCAGCGGAGACATGCTGGCCCCTGGTGCACGCTTGGCTTTGATTGTTGCATCCTGATCACCAGGCGCGTCGCCGGGGATGTTCAGGACCGAGTCCATGGCCATCGTGTCGCCCATGTTGCCGGGATCGTCTGGCCAAAAAGAAGACGCCTTCGCGGCGAAGCGTCGAAAGAAAGGCCAACGTTTTGCCGGACGCATGGTGAACCTCGCTGCAGCACTAGAACGCATAGCTAAAACGCACAGTCTGCACGATTTCGGTGACAGCGATGTGACAAAGTGCGTTCACTTTTCACGGCAATTGCCGTTGGCGCGGCGCTTGCAGGCAATCGACGTTGATCATTTCGCATGTCGGACGTTGATACCTCAAGCGAACGTGAACCCCGCGTTGTCCCGGCAGCTAAAATCACGGCCGGGATTCGCGTCCGTAGCTCAATGGATAGAGTACTGCCCTCCGAAGGCAGGGGTTGCTGGTTCGATCCCAGCCGGGCGCGCCAACGATAGCCGCTGATTTCAGTAGCGGCAACGTTGCCAGCTTAGAGGCTTCATCCACAATCCGCACGCACAACAGGGTGTGAATGCCCTGTGTGGATGCCCTGTCTTCAGCGTCTTTCTGCGGTCGTTGCCCAGACATCCCCCCGGCTGATCTTCCCTTTGGCAAGCGCCAAAGACGCATCGGTCAGCGTGCAAGCCCTCGGACGAGACATTGGCATTTGCCGACACGTCGCATTCGGGCGCCGCTAACCAACCAACAACAAACAGCGAGCAGTTTGGGTTCGCCGGCGCCGAAAGCCGTCGAATGTGTGCACTCGTGCACTCGCAGCATGGCCATCCCACCCGAGTCGAGGGATTCCGCCAAACGCTGCCAACCCATAAAGTTCAC